>JBGSHH010000220.1:0-14987 GCA_041752355.1 Pirellulaceae bacterium
TGGCATCATGGGTGGTGTCGTGCTTTTTCATTATTTGGTCTGGGGCTGGTGGCTGGAGAAGATTCTCCGCCAAGCGAAAGCGGAAGAAGACGCTCAGCGCGAGCGCGACAGCAGGCATGACTAACGCTACGCCTTCGCCATCTACTGAACGAAGCTGTTCAGCCTCGCGAAGAATCTACTATGGTTGGCTCGTGGTGGTTTTGGCCGCCTTCGCCATGGCTGCCACGCTCCCCGGCCGTACGCATGGTTTGGGGCTGATTACCAAGCCCATGCTAGCGGAAATGGAAATCAGCAAAGGGGCATACTCCTGGATGAACTGCGCGGCGACCCTGATTGGGGCGCTGTTTTGCATGCCATGCGGTTGGATTATAGATCGGGGGGGGCTGCGGCATTTGCTTGGTGGCGTGATCGCGTTACTGGGCATGGTCGTCTATTGGATGTCGCAAACACACGACCCGACCAGTCTGGCGATCGCCGTGACGCTGACGCGCGGCCTCGGCCAAAGTATGCTCTCGGTGATTAGCATCACCATGGTGGCGAAGTGGTTTCAGCGCCGTCTGGCACCAGCGATGGGAATCTATAGCGTGTTGATGAGTTTGATGATGGTGGTCGCGACCGTGGGTTTGTTACAGTTCGTCACCACCAGCGGCTGGCGAATGGCATGGGGTACGCAAGGGCTGATCCTGCTCGGTGGCGCGCCAGTGCTTTGGTTCTTGATGTCGAACGCGCCGCGCGATCTGGCGATTGAATTCGGCACTCTGGCGTCTGACAAAAAAGCTTACGACGGACCGGGACCCACCTGGATGCAAGCCTTGCAAACGCCATGTTTCTGGATCTTCGCGCTGGCGATCTCGTTGTTCGGTTTGCTGAGCGCGGGGCTATCGCTGTTCCAAGAGTTTGTGCTGAACGAGCGCGGCTTGGGCAGGGAAACCTACCAACTCATGCTTGGTGTCGGTTTGTTGGTCGGTATGGTCAGCAATTTGGGGTCAGGTTGGTTGGCGTCGAAGTTCGACTTGCGGCGACTGCTCGCGATGGCAATGTTGACATATGCTGTCGCGCTAGCGGGTTTTCCGTTTGTGCGCACCAACGGGCATGTCACCATATACGCTGTGGTGCAGGGCCTGGCTGGCGGGATGCTTACGGTGCTGTTTTTCTCGGTGTGGGGAAAGCTCTTCGCTGGCGAACAACTGGGGCGTATCCAAGGCGCGGCGCAAATGCTAACTGTGCTGGCGTCCGCGCTGGGGCCCGTGATGGTCGAACAATCGCGCGCCGCGACCGGCTCGTATGTGCAAGTGTTCGCGGTTGCCGCGGTCGTTGCGGCGGCGTTGGGCATCATCGCCTGGTTCATACCGTTGCCGAGTTTTGCGAATCGGGCAACGGTCCAGTGAGGATGAGGGGTGAGTCGCTTACCGCTCAGGCTCGGGAGGATTGATGTTCTCAAACTCGCGCGGCAGGATTTCATTCGGCGGCGGGAGGGGAGACATTTCCGGCGGATTCTCCAGGCGAATCTCCCACCCACCACCCAGCGAACGATAGAGCGCCACCATCGCTGCCGCAATTTTGCCTTGAGCGACGGCATAAGCATCTTGTTGTTGCGTGAGAAATAACTCCGCGACGAACACGCGACCGAAGTCGGCACTACCACCTTTATATAACTCGTTGACGAGGTTGCGGGATTCTTCTGCCGCGTCCACGCCTTTGAGCAAGGACTTCGCTTCTTCCTGGGCCAACAGAAAGGCGATGATGGCATCTTCCGCCTCGCGATTGGCGTTAAGCACCGTGTTCTGATAGGAAGCCACCTGTTGTTCGAAGCGGGCGTCCTCGATGCGAATGTTGTTGCGAATGCGGCCGTAGTTGAAAACATTCCAATTGAACGATGGTCCCACGGCACCGCCGATTGAACTGCCGCGAAACAAATCCTGGAATTGATTTGCTTGCAGGAAGATGGAACCATTGATCGTGAACGCGGGGTAAAGGTCAGCTTCCGCAATGCCGATGCGGGCGCTTTGGGCAGCGACTTGCCGTTCGGCGGCACGCACATCGGGACGGCGGCGCACCAGGTCGGCGGGCACGCCAATCGCTATCTGGGGAGGGGCCTTAGGAATGACGCTGTCGGTGCCCAGCAATTGCGAGATATCCTGGGTGGGCATGCCGAGCAGAACGCACAAGCGATTCTGCGCCTGACGAACTTGGGTTTGGAAGACGGGAATGGTCGCTTCGGTTTGCGCCACATTGGTAATGGCTTGGGTGACGTCCAGTCGGGTCGCTTTACCGCCCGCCAGGCGAGCTTCCGCGAGATTCAAAGAGTTCTTCTGCGATTCGACGTTCGCGATGGCGTAGCGCACGCGTTGTTCGGCCGTACGAAGTTCTACATAGGCGTCGGCCACCTCACTAATGAGCAGCACCAACGCGTTGTCGTAATTCTCAACCGAGGCGTCCAGTTCCGCGTCGGCCGCTTCGATGCCGCGCCGATAGCGACCCCAGAAGTCCAATTCCCATGCGAGTTGCGTACCCGTGTTCCAGACGCTGAAATGCTGCTGAACACCGGGCAGACCCGCACCACCACCCGCCTGAATACCTGATCCGAAGCTTATGCGGCGTCGGCTATACGCGCCGCTCGCGGTTTGCGATTGAGGGAACAACTGACCGATCGCGAAACCGCGTATCGCGCGGGCTTCCAATACGCGAAAACCTGCTTCGCGCAGCGTCAAGTTTTGTGCGTTGGCGGTATAGACGAGCGAATCAAGCGTATTATCGTTGAACATACGCCACCAGTGATAATTCGCTTCGGCGCTAGAATCCAAACGCGGGTCGCGATAGTCGATCCAATGATCGCCGACTGCGGTGGCGGGGCGACCGTAGTTGGGGCCGACTTTCATGCCATTGCGAAAGTATTCGCCGACACCGGTCACACAGCCACTTAGGGATATCACCAATCCTGCTAGCAGCAAGGCGGCGAGTTTGGATTGGCAATTCCAATTCATCGTTTGTTCTCGACGATCCATCGAGCACCTCTCCGCTCCGCGAGTATGGTTCGGTTTATGCCTGATGTATCGACCGCAACGCGCGTATCGCCTAAGTCCGGTCCGGATGTAACGATTATTCCAGTCGCGCAGAGACAATCGGGGCCGCAAAGTTCGCCAAGACTGACCAACTGCTGTGCTAGCTACAGAAAAGCCTGGCGATGCAGGCGACAGATTAACGCCGAAAGCGAGTGGTGCGCGTCGCAGTTGTAGAGACCACGGCGTCGCGAACCACCGGCCAGGGCCAGCGCACCGCGGCGAGCGTGAAGACGAGAACGATCGCCAGACCGACGAAGCCGGGCTGCAGCCAATACCACCAACCCAGTCCCAGCAAGATGCCGATCGCTTGCGGATAGAGCAAGCAAACGTCCAGCCAACCTTGCCAACGTTTGACAACAAAAGAGAGAAGCAACCCAACAAAGATGCACGCCGCCAAACTCCAGAGCGTGATACGCGACCAATTTGTTTGCTGCGATCTTTGGAAATGAAGTTCGGTGGCGGAACCGGGCAGAATTGCACTAAGTTGCTGAGCGCCTTCGCTCGGGAGTGTCAGGAAGGTATCGAACGTCCCGGCTGGCCACGAACTGGCGGCCGCAACCTCGCTTGCCTCGCGCGTGACATTCCACTGTTGAATAACGTGCTGAGATTCTTCTCCCAACGCGCGAACTTCGTTCCTAGCGGCTTCACTCAAACCTTCGTCACCAGCCCGCTCGCGCGAGAACCAAGCCTGCGCCGCCGTGTTAACGCGCGCCCAAGGAACAAACCACGCCTTGATTTCGGCGCTATCGCCATCGGTGAGTGTGCCAGCCGCCTGATCCAAGAGCACGGCGGAGTTCTTGATGCGAAAAAGGGTCTGGCGCGCCGCGTTGACCGCCAGGTCCTCATCCAAGAATCGCAACTCGCCTGCGCTGTCCGCAGTGGTCAAGGTCCATAGCGATCGTTCGACAGGCAGGCCAACGAGTTGCGGCGACTCAATGGTTAACTGGGATGATGGAAAAGGCAGGTTCTCCGCCGCAACGCGAAATACCACTTCCACATGCTGCGGTAGCTGTTCATGGTGCAACCAGACCTGCCATTTGCGCTCATCTTGGCGCACTAGTAGGGCGGGCACGTCGGAGACATGCACCGACACTAACTCGCTGCCAGCAGGCATTTGCAGTTGGCACGACAGCAACCCTGCGGGTTCAAGGTCGAAGCTGGCAACGCCAAATTGATCGCCCCGTCCGTCTCTAAAGCCACGCACATCCGCCAGCCGAACTTGCGGCACGCCTGCCAAGCGTTCGATGCGCTTGATGCTCGCCTGATAGCGAGCGCCGACGACTAAATACGACTGCATTCCCACCGGCACGTCGCTGCGACGCTCGGCCGGCAGATCAACCGCTTGCAAACCAAGTGTATCCCAGGCCACCGATTGCCGGTCGGCCTCGATTGGCAAAACCACAAACGTTTCGACGGTGTCAGCGTCGAGCAGTAAAACCTCAGGTGCTTGCAAGCGTTCGCCCATGGCGGCAGTGACTGGCGCGGCGATTTGAAAATGGAATGGCTTGGACTGAGGCGCTTGCAAGTGGGCTACCAGTTGCCGTCGCGCCTGGCCGGGGATGCTCAGCACTTCCATGGTGGCTGGCAAGTTCGCGCGGAAGGGACCTCGCCAATCGGCCGGGATCTCCCAACGCAGCGTGCGCACCACGCCTTGCGAAACATCAACATGGCAATCAAGCACCGCTTGCCAGGCATCGCCGGAATAGTGCAAGGCCAGCACTTGCTGCGCTTGCCAACGGTAGAGATTCGGAGCGAGCTTGACTTCGATCGGCAGCAGAATCGTGGGATCGAGCGGTTCCAAGGTTAGCGAACCGTTAACATCCTCACCCTTGGTCGCTTCGCGACGCTGGTAGCCCAGCAGATCTTTGGGAATTTCAACCTGCATCACATCGCTGGCGGAGATTCCTACCATCGACGTACTGACTTGCGCTTCGCGCAGCGTCATCACAGGCAAGTACCAATTGCCGCGATGGGGCGCATCGACCTTCCCGCTGATAATCAATTGAAAGTCGCCACTGGTCGCCGAGGGCAAGAACACCGAAAGCAAATCGGGCGAGGACAAGGCGGCGCGGGCTTCGCGTACCGCTAAACCATCGTTGTCGATCACTTCCACGCGCGTCGGCACAAAACCTGTCGGCACGGTCACGCGCTGTTGAAAGATCTGTCCCTCGCTGACATGGCAATCGGCGTCGAGCGTGATTTCGAGTTGATTCTGTTGCAAGTGGTAGTTCAAGGATTGGACCACCGTGACTTGCGGTTCACGCGGCTTAATGCGCAAGGTGATGGGTACTTCGGCCCCCGGCATGATGAAGGTCTGCTGCGGGGTGGCTTCGGCCTCACCCCAGGCAGTGAGGAATTCTTGCGCGGAAAGTGGCTCGAGCGCGACGGCTGTGGGAGCAAAACTCGCCTCCAATGCGTTGGCGGTCGTGGTCGCCAGCCAGCGCCGTGTGATGCGATCGGCCACAGGTGAAAGTCTCGGCAACGACAGTGTTCCCACGCCTGCCGAACCGCTCAAGGCAAAGCTGGTGTGCAGCGTGACTTCGCGTTCGTAGGGTTCCTTCAGCACGAACTGAATTGCTTTCACGTCACCATCGCGGACGAATTGTTCCGCCACCGGTTCTTTGGGATCGAGCGGCAACAATCGCAAGCGGGGATCGACGACAATCCGCACTTCGCGCAGCGGTTGGCCATTGCTTTTGAACTTCCAGACCGCGTCTAGCACCATCGCGCCGGGACGAATGCGCCACCAAACCATTTGGGTCGCTTCGACATCGGCGACCGGCGCTTCATTCGCGCTAGGCAGCTTCCAATGTACCGCCAGACGATCGGCCGGACCCAAATCCACGCGCAGTTCACCTGGCTCCCCCATGACTTGCGCGCCGAGCGCCCGCGAAACTTGTACCGCTGGCGCATCGAGCGGCATGCGCAGGGACAGCTGCGAGCGCGCCGATCTGGGGATTTTCAAATCAATCTCGGCGCGGCCAGCCACGCGACGCACGGTCGGACGCAGCGTCAATTCCAAACGATATCTTCCAGGCTTTTCGACGGGTAAAGTGAAACCTTGCCCCGATGCCAGCCATTCGATGCGTACCGCTTGCTGTTCCAGATTGACGCGATCATCGAGCAGATTAACATTCTCTCGCCCGAGGCCAATGGTCACGCGCGTGTTGGGTTGAAAGACTTCAATGTCGTAGGCGGCGACGAGATCGGAGAACTCCAAGCCGCCGCTGGTGACATCCCATTGCATCCGGCCCCGATAGTTCGCATCGTAGACGATCCAGCCTTCGGGGGCCGCCTTGGCCGCTTGCGACAAGCGATAAAGCGTGTCGTAGAATTCCTTGGGCAGATAAACAACATCCGTTTCCGGCTCTTGCTTGTCGTTGACAGGAATCAACACGCGATACGCTTCGACGGGTGGAGCGGCAGCGTTGGGTTGCTGCGCTTGACTGATGCCCTGACCGCAGGCTGCCAATAGCGCGAGCAATAGTAGGGATAGCACTGCCTTGGCCGGTGCATGCGTCATGGTCGAGGCGGGACTCGCGACCGTGCGTCGTCGTCGCCGCAGCAAGAGCAATGCCGATCCTGCCGCGAGCGTTCCCAAAAAGCTGGCGGTGCCCCAGGGTGCCAGAGCCGCAGGCAGCAAGAGCGCAAGTAAGGCGCTCACGGCGCAAAGCGTCAACCAATGTCGTGCCGCTCGCTTACACCACCAGTAGACCAACGCCGTCACAACCAGGAACCAGCCCCACGCCATCGCGCGCAAGTCGCTGCCGCGATAAACGTTGACGCTGAGCTGTGGGTTTTCGGCCGCAGGCAACTCATAACGCCGCCAACCCGCTAAAACGAGATGCGTTTGCGAATTGGAACGTGGCACTTGCCAAGGCGAACGAGCCGTTTCCGGTTTCGCCAACCAGGCCGCGACGGGAAGTGACGCCGTCGGGGATCCTGCAGCGCGCGATTGAACATAACAGGCATGCGTTGCGATGGTCGTTCGTTGTTGAGGGTTGCCGGACAACAGCGCTTCGTTGGTGGTCAACAGTAGTTCGTCATTGCACAGCATCAAGGCCAAACCAGCTTCGCGCAGGACATCGGCGGCGGTGAGTGATGCCTCGCTCTTAACAAATGTCAGCGGAGAATTGGTGTACCAGCCTGCCGCCGCGAGTGCGTCGGCATCGATGTGCAATTCCGATAGTTGCTCGGGATTGTCGCTCGCGAGTCGATCGTAGCGGGCCACCCAAGCTCCCAACGTTTGCGGGCGTTCCGTGTCGCCGAGGGGTTCCAGCAATTGCGACCACGCCTGAAGGCATTGCTGCGCGCGGGCTTGGGACTGTGGGGAACTCACTTCCCGCCACAACTCGCGCCGCCAGTCTTGGAGTGAGAAGAGATTCATCGCTGGGCGCTCACGGTCGCGCGCCAATGGCCCGAATAATCGCTTATGCCAAGACGGCCGGGTTTCTTCATTTGCCAACGAGAGTTCCGGCGGCAACCACAAGTTAACCTGTTTCGATAAGATGGGCGCGGCCAATTCAATCAATCGCAACGGGTGCTCACCCAACAGCGACAGGTGATCGCCCGTGATTTGATAGTCGATATCGACCACTACGTATCGTCGATCGCGCGGCAAAGGAATCTGCAACGCGGACGTTTCCTCATCCGACGCCATACCGACACGCGTTCCGTTAACGCGTACTTCGCGCAGGACCGCGCCCTCTGGTAGCGTCGCATTCACATTGGCTTGTCCAGCGTTTTCCAAATCATAACGCTGACAATACAAGCAGACACCCGTCGCGTTGAGTTGCGCCGTCGTGACCGCGCGCCACGCCCACAGAGCCGGCGTTGCCGAATCTACCGTTGCGTGACCAACCAGGAGCCGCTGTTCTTGCGCAGGCGAATAACGAAACGTCGCGCGGCGGCTACTTGTCTGGCCGGCGGAAAGAGGGGGAGGGGTTAGCGGTTTTAAGCCGCTCGGCTCCATCCAAAGCAGGACTCCATTGGTTGTGTAGAGGTCGATCTGACCAGTTTGACTATCCGCTTCCGGCAGGGACGCAAGCGCCAGCGCCAGCGGCGCGTCGCCGGGTCGAAGGTTGCTACTTCGACTGGCCACCAGTTCAAACGGCTGATTGCTTGGCCGTTGCAGCGTGATCTCCCAGACTTCGCCTGCGCCAAGCGTTCCCTCCATCTGTTCGCCATCGGTTAAGCGACGAGCGGATAACTCGCCTGCTTCCTCATCCGCCAACCGCCACACCAACGCGTCACTGCGCGCGGGATCGAGTCGCACCAGCACGCGGGCCAGCGAGGTCGCCTCAGGCAGGCAGCGAATGACGTAATCCTCGCGCAGTTCCTTCGCCAGTAAAGTGGCTTTAAGCACTATTTGCGCCGCGTAGCGCGGACGTTCGTTGCGCGCTTGCAAGCTGAAATCGGGATGCGATGTGGTATCGACAAACAGCAGCCGCGCCACAGGGCCATCAAAAAGCGAACGTTCCGCTTCGGAGAGCGTTTCGCCATCGAGTCGTTCAAGACCCGAATCGCCGCGCAAGCCGAGTTGCTGTTGCGCTTCCGGAATCGCCGCGACCAACGGACGATGAATGCTCAGTTGTCGCAACTGCACCATGCGGTATTCGTCGGCATTTAACGAGTGATCGACTGGCGCGCGACGATGCCCAAGCATGATGACGCGTACCTTCTGCCGCGATTGAATGGCCTGTGACAGGCGGATCGCGAGTTGGCTTTTGGGTTCCGCCGATTGCGAAAACGACCAATCATCGAGCGCCGCCGCCGGGACGGTTTCGACGGCATCGATCGTCCAGCCTGCGGCGATATCGGCGAGCACTTGATGCGTTTGGCCTTGCACCGCGGAAAGATCAGCGACGAAACGTCCGGCAATATTGGGGCCATCCCACTTAAGCGTCAGGCCGCTCGTGGCTTGGAGCCGCAGTGGAGGATGTCCCGCAAGGATCGTTATCGAACCCTCAGGCGAGAACATCTGAAACTGGTAAGCGTCATCTTCATTAGGCGATGATCGAGCGGTAAACCTCGTTTGTCGACTATTGGCGGTGGTGAGTTCGCGAATCTCAACGCTGTTGGAGACATCAAGAGCGATCGTACCCTCTTGCCACGAAACGCCAGTCGCGTGAACCGATGGCAAACTCCACGCTTCATCCCATTGGATTGGTGCCAACGCGGTCAGGCTGACAATGCGACCGGAGCCTTGTAGCGGTTCGGGAAACTCCAGCACTAACCGCCGCGATGATTGGTCTTCGCCGACGGCGATGCTCCAAGGAATTTCTTTGTCGCCCCAGTTCGCGCCGGTGATCTCCAACTCGCCATCGATCACCAGCGATAATTGTCGCAGAGGTTCATGATGAATATCGAGGTCGAGTTCGATCGTCGCGTCAAGGGCCGAAGGCGACAGCGTATAGGAAGTTGCTTGTTTCAATAGGACGAACCGTTCCGCCTGCACGATGTTTGCGCCAGCGGACAGACTGAGCGTGGTCTTGGTATTGCCGCCAAACTCCACTAGCCACGGTTGTCGCTTGCCATCGATGTCGGCGGCGGTGGTGGGAAGTTTGGAAATCAGCCCTTGGCTCACCGTCGGAATCAGGCCTTGGGGCAAATCGAGGGCGAGCTGCGATGTGGGACAAGCAGGTGTTTGCAGATCGAAAAGCAAAGCACCAGCGGGATCGCGTGCGCCGCGTAGCGACCAACCGAAGCGCAAATCCAAGGTATGCGACTGTTCCGCATTGCGTGCGGCTTCGACCACCACCGCCAGGCGCCCGGCGGCATCCATTCCCAAGCGGGCGGTTGGTTCGCTCGTCGCCTCGCTATCGCCCGAGTTGGACCAATGCGGTTTGGTGATCGCGAGCGTGCATGGCTCCAGTCCGAGCAGCGCCGCATCTTTAAGCTTGTGCTGGACCTGCAACTGGGCAGTGCCGTCGACCAAATCGCCTCCTTGTAAACGTGCGGAATAGGTGGCACGGGTGAGGCGTACATTTGCGCCGCCCGGACCCGTGGGCGAGGCATTGACCGCAGTCAGCAGTTGTTGAAATTCCTCGCGCTTGATCGGCAGATAGCCAGTAGCAAGTTCGGCCAGTTTATCGGTCGGCACGAAGACGTTACGGTATTCCAACTTTCCCGGCGCGAGGACTGGCTGCTGCGCGGGAGCATGGCCGGTGAGCAAGCAAACGCCCGCCAGCAGCCACGTCGCCATGACGAAACAGGCGGAGCGACTCATGGAGGCGTCTCCAACGGCGAGCCTGTCAGGACGAGCGGCACGGTGGCGGTGGTGCCATGCGAACCCCCATCAGTGGAGCGTACATGCGCCGCCGTTGAGCGGTGATCGATGCCAGACGACGCTGGCGTTCGCAAGACGCGGTGTGGAGTACTGCGCGGACCAAGCACACTAACCAACAATCTCGCGAGTAAGACGCACAGCAAACCAACCACCGCGGCTTGTGCCGCCAGCATCGCCACGCCAGGGCTATTTGCGCCGAGCATGACTAACCCCAAGCCAGTCACGAGCAAGAACGCAGGATGACGCACCATTGGCAAGTAAAGCAAGGCCAGGCCTAGTACCAAGACCAGTCCCGAGCTCGCGAGGAGCACGTTGCGACGAAGCTCGGTGCGAACTTCCAACGTCGGCAGCGGACCAAACGTGCTAAACAGATAGGCGTTGGTGGCGGCAGGCAGTTCCGCTTGTGTCGATGCGCCGGCCCAAGCTTCTAATTCGCGCTGCGAGAGACTGCCAACGCGTCCCCAATGCGTACCTTGCCAACGCCAAACCATGTCGGGAGTCAGTTCGCTGGGGGCGAAGAGGAGATGTTCGTTTTCGGGCAACACCAATTGCCAATACGCCCGTCGCGCTGCGCCGCTACCCAAAACGTGTGGCGCGTGCAACGTGAGCGAACCGACGGCGGGACGGCCATTGTTAAAATCGTACCACAACTCCAGCGTCAGCGACTGCGTCTGGCGACCGCGAGGCAACTCGATCGTGAGCACTCCTTCCGCATCGATGACATACGAGGTCGTGCGCCGCCCATCGAGCGCCACTTCCAAATCAGCATCGCGCACCTGTGGAGGCAATTGCACGCGGAGTGTGGGTGAAGCAGTCGTGAGACGCAGTACCGCGCGATCTTGCCGCTGGGCCGCCGTGAGCCAGGTTTGCAGCCACAATTGATCGATCAACACCGATCCTTGGTTCGCCTGTTGCGTGGGAGCCAATTGCAAAGGCAAGAATTCCGACCCCACGCCATGCGTCCACTCGCCTGCGTTTTCCAAGTTGGCTTGCGGCGTGAAGCGTTGGCTGCTGGTCCAACCCTGCCCAGTCACCGCGATGTCATACGCCCCTTCGTGGATGACGCGCAGCGTGGTGTTGGTCGATTTGCGCTCGCCATCCAGTAGCGGCAAGACCAGCGGCAACGGCCAAACTTGAGGGCGATCCCCGTCGATACGGGGCAGCGGCAGGCCATACCGCACCGATAAGTCCAAGCGGCCAATTCGATCGGATAGCAAATCGACGCGCACCGTGGCGCGCTCCGGATCGATCTCGCCGACAGGATCAGGTTGCAGCGTGGCAGGCAGCGGCACGTCATCGAGCATGACCTGCATTTGACCGGCCTCCCACAGCGCACGCGGCACGTCGAACTCTAAATTCCGCAGTGGTTCATACGCGATGGTGTAGCTGAACTGCTCGTCAATTTGCGCTCGCTGTCCGATGATTCGCACGTCGCCTGTGGCGGCAATCGTGACCGTCTGTTGACGGACTTGCAGTCTGGCGGCGAACCGCGCTGGTGTGCCACCCCCTAGCTCGCGATAGAAGAGCGGCGTTTGCTGACGCGCGGGAAGTTTCATGGTGCTGGGCAGGGGATCGTTCGTTAGCCCTTGCAAGTCCGCCGAGCGCGGCGTGACTTCGACGTTATCCGCAGGCACGATTACCAAACTGCCAGGCGTTAGCAAACTGCCAATGGGGCGTGGTATTTCACACGCTAGTTCATTGGCATCGATAGGCAAATCACGATGCGCTTGCACGCGCAGTTCAAACTCGCCTGTGCTAGGTATCGCCGTCGAAACGAGCGGAATCGAGAGTGGCGAAGTTTTCTCCGTCAGCAAGGCATCGCTTTGCACGAGGCTATCGGGCCCAACACGATCGATCGTCCAGCCTTGGAATTCATAGTCGACATTGAACGTTTTCGAACCGCGGACTTTGTATTTGAGAGTGGCGTCCAATCGCAATTGACGGCGATCGACATACATGACGTACGTCGGCTCGACGGTGATCCGCGTCCGCTTGGGTACGACTTGCACCTGCAAGGTGAAGGGTTGCGCGTCGAATTCAAACCGCGCCAGGCTGCGCATGGCGCGCTGCGTGTCGCTGGGGGGATCATCGACGCGACGCACATTCGAGCCTTCGATCCAGATCGCGGACAAGTCGCTTTCCACCAGCAGGTCGAGCACGCCCCATTGCTTGATGGCATTGAGCACTTCAAAACCACCGACTTCGATTGGCTGCTCCGCCGCGCCATTGACGCGAATCATTTCGGCGATCACCGATACTTCGATCGGCCCATTCGTTTTATTTGCCAAGCGCGCGGAGATGATTTGGGATAGCTGCTGCGTGGCGGCATCGAGTTCTGGTTCCAGTACCGTTAGTTGCACATTGGGTTGATCGATCGCAACCAACTGCATCCCCGGTGGCAGGCGGATTTGGAAGGTTTCCATTGGCGCGCCAAAGCTGCGCACTTTGATGCGTGCTTCCGCCGCCACGCGACGCTTGCCTTCCAGCTTGATCTGCACCGCCGTGGTTGCTTCGAGCACTTGTCGGGGCGCAGCGGCCGCGGCGGTTGCGCGGCGCCACATAATCTGAAAATCGCCCGTTGGTCCGAGCATTTCGAGCGTGGAGGAACCACCAGCCGAAGCGACCTTCAGCGGTTCTTCATCGGCACGGCGCACGCAACGGGCGTCGACGCGATCGAGCGGGACTTTGAGTTTTAGCGTGCCGAGCGTCGTGACGGGAGTTTGCAAGGCCAATCGCGTCTCCGCGCCAAACTCCTGGACTTTCGCCAGGAACTTACACTGCAGTTGATGTTCGCTCCCCTCATCCGCCCGAATCCAGGCGATGTAGCCTTCCCCTTCGGGTTCGTACTCGATGAAGAATTCGCCGGAGCCTTGATAACGTGGTGATTCGCGCAATACGGCTGCGGTAAAGCGAAGCGGCACGCGCACCCACTTCTTGTCCTTGGCTTTGATAGCGATCTTGAGATCGACGGTCAGTTCCGCCTGGTTCCCTTGTACTTCGCCTTGGATATCGTCGCGCAGGATTACCGCCGCCGCTGGGATCGGATTGCCTGCCTTCTCCAATAACTGCAGGCGATTCCATTCTTCAAAGGAAAAATTTGGCCACGGCAAAAGCTTGCCATCTTTGTCTTTGAGATAGAACAGTTCCGGCTTCACTTCCCGCACGCCTGTCACCGGCGGCAGCGTGGGAGTGGGAATCGCGGGAGTTGTGGATGGTTGCACAACGGTCGGTGGAGCAACTTCAGGCATGACTTGCGCCATGAGCGAAGAAGTGAACGAAACAACCCACAGCGCAATCGCCAACCGCAAGCAGCACCAGAGCGCGGCAGAGCAGGTGATTCGCGAAAAGGTTCGTCCGAGGTCGCGCACGTTCAGCCTGGCGGTAGACGCCAACTCCTTGTCTGCCGCAAATCCCTAGCGAAGAGAATGTCCGTTCCGAACCTCCAGTCTACTTAATCGGCACGGACGAAAAAAGTCGCGCACCTACCAATCCGTGGGGGTGCGGGCCGCCAATCGGAAGTTATTGCCTTCGCGATCGTCGGAATCCTCATCATCGTTAGGGATTATAGGCGCAGTACTTCGACGAGGGCAGCATTTAACTCGGGGGAACTGCTGGCGACGAATTCCGGCCTGGCGAGGACCAACGGCCCGCCCGTGAGGGAGGTCATCAGCCCACCAGCTTCTTGCAAAATGATGTAGCCGGCCGCGATATCCCACATTTTGACGCTGGTCGCCCAATAGCCATCGAGCCGCCCCATTGCCACGTAGCAAAGATTCAGCGCGGCGGAACCATAACGACGCACCGACTGGCTGCGCAGCAAGACTTCGATGAAGCGCGTGATTTCAGGCGAATCGCGTTGCACATGCGGCGGAAAACTAGCGGCGATAATTGCCTGATCGAGCGTGGTGCAACCGCTGACGGCGATGGGCTTGCCATTGAGTGTCGCGCCCTGTCCTTTAGCGGCGGCAAAGCACTCCGACGAAGTAGGGTCATAAATCACGCCGCAGAGGATCTCCCCCTCGTGCTCTAAGGCGATCGAAACGGCGTAGTTCGGCAGGCTATGAACATAGTTGGCCGTGCCATCCAAGGGATCCACAATCCAGCGATAAGCTTTGGCAACCTGATGGGATGCGGCCAGCGCGTCGCCATCTTCTTCGCCGAGAAACTCATGCTCTGGAAAAGCGGTCAGCAGCACTTCACGAATTGCTTGTTGCGAGGCCAAATCTGCCTCGGTCACCAGATCGTGTTTCCCCTTCTCGCGCCACTTGAACTTCCCCTGCCAATCGAGCAAGACTTGCCCGCCGATGCGCGCGGCCTGTTCGCATACGGCAAGAAAATCGGCCATAAAACAGCACTTTCGATGAGTTGAGGGCAAGGGAACGCACCGCTGATTATAAGTGACTCGACGCGATCAACAATCGGACAAGGTGTGACAGTTTAGCGCGCCTCGACATATACCACCAAATGGCTGTCCAATCGTGTCAACAACGCTTGACAATTTTTTTCTCAAAACTCTGGACAAGCCGTTTCGAGTTGGTATGATGCAGGCACGAGGAGGACAGACAGCAAGGCAGCAATGCTTTCCTGCTCCTCGATATTATTCGGCCTCTTCTCTGTTCCGGCCCCGCCGTTTGCTT
>JBGSHH010000221.1:0-6607 GCA_041752355.1 Pirellulaceae bacterium
AGCGCTGCAAACAGCATGGCATGAACGCCTTGGCGCTGACCGACCATGGCAATCTGCACGGCGCGCTGGAATTTTACAAGAAGGCCAAGAGCGAAGGGATCAATCCGATCATCGGCTACGAAGCGTATATCGCGCCAGGGAGTCGCTTCGATAAAGACGCCGGAAGCATGAAAGAGGCGAGCTATCACCTCACGCTGCTTTGCCAGAACCGCACCGGCTTTAAGAACCTCATCAAGATGGCGTCGTCGGCGATGCTGGAAGGCTTTTACTTTAAGCCGCGCATCGATAAGGAACTGCTGGAAAAGCATAGCGAAGGGATCATCTGTCTTTCCGGTTGTGTGAGTAGCGAGTTCAACCGCTCGATCCTGGCCGGCACCGCCGATGTGAGTGATCTGCAAGGCGCGATGGAAACCGCGCAATGGTTTCACAAACTGTTCGGCGATCGTTACTTCATCGAGATCATGAACAACGGCGTCGAAGTGCAACGGATCGCCTTGGAAGGGGCGGTCGATGTCGCCAAAAAGCTCGGCCTGCCGTTGGTCGCCACCAGCGATTGCCATTATGTCGATCCCGAGGATGCCGAAGCGCAAGATGTGATGCTCTGCATCAACACAGGCAAGTTCCGCACCGATAGCAACCGCATGAAGATGGATGGGCAGCAGTACTATCTCCGCAAGCCGGAAGAGATGTACGCGCACTTCCCCGGTTTGGAAGATGCCGTCGCGCGCAGCCAGGAGATCGCCGATAGCGTCGATATTGATCTGGAACTCGGCAAGCGTCACTTTCCGGTCTATGCCATTCCCGACAAAACGAAAACGCCTGAGGAATATTTGCGCGAGCTGTGCATACAAGGACTCAAAGAGCGTTATGCAGGCGATGAGGAGATGCTCCCGGGCGGCGAGCTTTGCCAGGTGGTACAAGATCGGCTCGATCGCGAACTTGATGTCATCAATCGGCTTGGCTTTCCCAATTACTTTCTCATCGTCTGGGACTTCGTGCGTTATGCGCGGGAGATCGGCGTGCCGGCGACGGCGCGCGGTAGCGGCGTCGGCGCGCTGGTGAGCTTCGCCACCTATCTCAGCCACGTTTGTCCGATCAAGTACGACTTGCTCTTCGAGCGCTTCCTGGATATCAGTCGCAAGGAAGCGCCGGATATCGATATCGATTTCTGCCAGGAGCGGCGCGGCGAGATCATTCGCTATGTGAAAGATAAGTATGGCGAGGAGATGGTGGCCCAGATCGGCACGTTCGGCACGCTCGCAGCGCGGGCGGCGATCAAAGACGTGGGCCGCGCGCTCGGTATTCCGCTAGCCGATGTGAACAAAGTCACTGCCGCCGTGCCGGAAGAACTCGGCATCGAGTTAGAAGAAGCGCTCGAAAAGGGGGAAGATCTCCGCAAGCTGTACGAGACCGATGGCTCGGTGCGCGAAATGCTCGATCTGGCGATGAAGATCGAAGGCCTGGCGCGAAATGTCGGCACGCATGCCGCGGCAGTGGTGATCGCCGATAAGCCGTTGACGGAGTACGTGCCGCTGGGCCGCGTCTCCGGCAAGACCGACGTCATCACGCAATGGTCGATGAACGATGTCGAAGCGGCCGGACTGCTCAAGATGGACTTTCTCGGTCTGCGCAACTTGACGATCCTGCAAAAAGCGGTCGATATCATTCAAAAAACGACCGGCAAGACGATCGATCCCTACAAGTTTCCACTCGACGATCAACCCACGTTCGATTTGCTTTGTCGCGGCGAAACCAAAGGCGTGTTTCAGCTTGAATCCGGCGGCATTCGCGACCTGTTGCAGAAGATGAAGCCGGATCACTTCCGCGACATCATCGCCACCAACGCCCTCTATCGCCCCGGTCCGCTGGAAGGTGGCATGGTGCGCGACTATGTGGAAGTGAAGCACGGTCGCCAGCCAGCAGAATACATTCATCCGATCTGCAAGGAGATTCTCGAAGAGACCCACGGCGTGATGGTCTATCAAGAGCAGGTGATGCGGATTCTCAATCGCCTGGGCGGCATCGAATTGGCCAAAGCGTACACCTGCATCAAAGCGATCAGCAAAAAGAAAGAGGAGATGATCCAGCAGTTCTACGAGCAATTCGTGGAAGGTGCCGTCGCCAACGGCCTGCAGAAACAACAAGCGGTGGACTTTTGGAATCTGATCATCAAGTTCGCGGGCTATGGATTCAATAAGTGCGTGACGGGTGACACGGTGATTGTCCATGCGCAAACCGGCGAGCGCGCCACGGTCGGTGAATTATTCGCCAGCCGCGCGCCTTGGACGATTCACGCGTTGGGAGACGATGGCAAGTTGCACCAGCGCGCGGTCACGGATGTGGTTTGGAATGGCGTCAAGCCGGTGTTCAAGCTGACAACGTCGCGCGGCCTGACAATCACCGCGACAGGCAATCATCCGCTACGCACGTTCCAAGAGTGGACACTGCTCGAGAACCTCAAGCCTGGCGAGCGTATCGCCAGCGCGCGCCGCCTCGACACGCCTGCTAAGCAACATTGGCCACAACATGAGCTGATTGTGTTGGGAAGCTTGTTGTCTGAAGGTAATACGTGTCATCCTTCCAGCCTGTACTTCTACAACAATTGTCCGGCGTTTGTCGAAGATTTCCGCGCCGCCGCCCAGCAGTTCCCCGATACCGTCGCGCGGCTCACTTCGCGTCGCAACAATCGCATTGAAGTTTGCCTCAGCACCGGCCAAGATCGCCGGTTCAAGCCTGGCCAGCTTCCGTGGAACGCGAAACAGTCCGACGAACAAGTCGCGACCATCGCGACCACAGACACCACAACCACGGCCACGCGCTGTGGCGCGTACGATTGGGCGGAGGCGTTGGGTTTGATCGGTCGTAAAGCGGACCAGAAGTGTATCCCAAACGCCTGTTTCGAATTGTGCGACGAAGATCTGGAACTGTTGCTCGGTCGCATGTGGGCCGGCGATGGGTTTGTCGGCGCGGCGGGACAAATGCCGTACTATGCCACATCGTCCGCGGCGCTGGCTCGCGATGTCCAACTGCTGCTGGTGCGACTGGGAATCGTGTCGCGACTACATGAGAAGACGTTTCGCTATCGCTATCAAGGCGAAGCGCGTGAGCGACAAGGCTTCACCGTGCATCTGCTGGGACGCGAGTCGATCGACAACTTCCTCCGCCGCATCGCGCCGCACGCCATCGGGCGCGAAGCGCAGGTGCAAAAATATCGCGACTATTTGGAGGATTGCGAACCAGGACTCACCAGCAAAGACACCGTCCCTGGCGATGTCCGCAAATGGGTTGACGAAGAGCGCCAAGCGGCGAGCCTGACGTGGCGCGAACTCGAAGCACAGTCCGGCATCTCGATGAAAGAGTTCGTCGGGCAAGGCTCGGCGAATAAGCGGGGCTTCCGACGCACCACCATCGAGCGCCTCGCGACGTTCTTTCATTCGCAACGCCTCACACAACTCGCGCAGTCCGACTTATTCTGGGACACCGTCGTCTCCATCGAACCTGCCGGCGAGCAAGACACTTACGATCTCACCGTCGAACAAGATCACAACTTCGTCGCCAACGGTTTGGTCGTTCACAATTCGCATAGTACCGCTTACGCCCTCGTTGCCTACATGACCGCCTATCTCAAGGCGCACTATCCGGTCGAGTTCATGGCGGCGCTGCTGAGCGGCGATATCAGCAAACGCAATTTCAAAACCAAGGATCAACTCGTCGAGCACTTGGAGGACTGCGCGCGAATGGGGATCACCGTGGTGCCCGCCAGCGTGCAAACCAGCGAGGTCGATTTCGCCGCCGCCGATGGGCAGATTTTCTTCGCCTTGTCGGCGGTGAAAGGTTGCGGTGGCGCGGCGGGCGATGGCATCGTCGCCGCCCGCAAGAAAGACGGGCCGTTCAAGGACTTTTTTGATTTCTGCGAGCGGGTCGATCCGCAACAATGCGGCAAAGCGGCGATCGAAACGTTGATCAAAGCAGGCGCGTTCGATTGGACCGGCGCAAAGCGCGCGCAGCTCACCGCCGTGATTGAAAAGGCGATGCAAATCGGTGCCGCCACACTGGCCGATCGTCGGTCCGGCCAAAAGAGTTTGTTCGGCGCGCTCGATGATGCCGATGCCGCCGCCGGTAAGCCTGCGTTCAAACTGCCGGTGATCGAAGAGTGGCCGGAGCGCGAGCTACTCGCCAACGAGCGCGAAGTGCTGGGCTACTACCTCACCAGCCACCCCCTCAAGCAGCACGAGAAGGAACTCTTCGCCTATTGTTCGCATCGCACCAGCGCGATTGGCCCGCTGCCCGACCGGGCCGAAGTAATTCTCGGCGGAATGATCGGGGCGCTGAAGTTCTCGCACACGAAGAATCCCAAGCCAGGTCAGCCGAGCAAGTACGTGATGTTCGATTTGGAGGATGTCGACGGGCCGATCCGTTGCATCCTCTGGCCTAACGACTTCGCCAAGTTTGGCGAACTTGTGCAAGCGGAAGCGATCATGGTGGCGCGCGGTCAGCTGGATCGGCGCGGTGGCGACGAAGCGAACCTCATCGTCAACGAACTCATCCCGCTCGATCAACTGAGCGCGCGTTACACCAGCGGCTGCGTCATTCGTATCGATGAAACGCAACACACCGCCGAAATGCTGCCGAAGCTGCGCGAGATCATTCGGGGCTACCCCGGCGGTCGCGAGTTGAAATTGTGTGTCACGCTCAACGATGGCAGCCGAGTTTATCTTCGCCCCGGCAAGCTGCAGGTTGATGTCACCAACGAGCTGCAAGCCCGCGTCGATGACCTGCTCGGCCCCGGCAATTTCCAACGTCTCACCGCCGCCCCGAAAGCGAACACATCGCCGAAGCCACAGAATGGTCGGTTTCAAAGGGCGTGAGCCACTTGCCAGAAGGATGAAAACTGACATGGAACAAAAGCTATCGACAAACGAAATCCTGGCGGCGGCGCGGAAAGTGAAGGGAACGGCACCTAGCGTGCTCTCACAATTGCCGAAGCCGCGTGAACGTCGGATCGACGCCAGGGATGATGCCGCCATTCATAAGGAACTAGTCGCATTTTGGGACGCCATAGCGGAATCGTGCAGCGCATTGCCTGCGGGCGATTGGGATGTGGTCATTGGTCGTTTGGGTGATAATGGTTGGATTACATTCGGTGCGGCGAGGTGCCTCCTTCCATTCAATTTTCCAAGTACTAGGTCAACGCTCCATAGGGCGCACGATCACTTTCGATTGAATCGCCACGCGATCGTCTCAGTATTCGTACTCGATCACGCACAACGGTTGCCTGAGAGGGATGACGATGACGCTTACACTTTGGCTTTTGACGAATTGAGTCAGCAAAAGCTAAAGCAACTCCAGGCCTCACTTCACGATTCGAAGTTGCCTGAGCTATTGCAACTCGCCAATGCGTTTGGCGTCTTCGCGACCATTGATGGCCAAGACGTTCACGAGGTTAACTTACTACCACTACTGGGAACTTTGCCCAAGCCACCTCCACCGCGGACAGCGCTCGAAGCATTTAGTCGGCTATTTCAACATGCTGAATTGTCGATTGGCAAAAACAGCGGGTTGACATTCGATGGAGAAGAACTCGTTGGCGTAACGCTTCTCGGGGCTAACGTCAGCGATGCGACTTTAGCATTGCTAGATGACCTTGAGAACTTTCCCGAACTATGTCGCCACATGCACTCTATTGCTCTGAAATTCACTAGGGTTACTCCCACGAAAGCCTTGGCGTTGCAGGATCGTTTGCCACATGTGAAAGTCGTGTATTGATAATTTTCTTTATTTGGTCGACATTGGACGGTCATCTCAGAGAGTAGAAATTGCTCGCCTGTGACTTGATCCGTGTCATCTGGTGTTGATCCGCGGCCAAAAGCATTTTTCTTCCTTTGGCCGCTGGCTTTGCGTTACCTTCGTGCTCTTCGTGCCTTAGTGGATCCCACCTCCCCGCGTCCACTGTCACAGCCCTGTAACAACCGTTTGCCAAGTGGCGCGAACAATCGCTATGCTGCTAGGTGGGGCGATGGAATGTTGCAGGAGCGAAGGCGATGTTTCCACGACGAACGTTTCTGTCGGCGGCTGCAGCGGGGTTGGCATGGCCTGTACCACGTGTCTTTGCCGCTGAGCCAAGTAGATCCACCACGGTGAAGGTCGCGGTGGTGCAAGCGCCGAGTGTGCTGGGGGATGTGGCTGGCAATACAGCGCGCCTTAGCAAACTGGTCGAACAAGCGGCCGCGCACGGGGCGAAGATTGTCGTGTTGCCGGAGACCTCCATCACGGGCTATCTCTCGCAAGATCTGCAAACCAATTGGCACCTACCGGATTGGCCGCTGGCGAAAGATTTCACCAGCAAAGATCCCCTTCCCTTTGCGCAAGCGGTGCCAGGGCCAGCCACCGAGCATTTTTGCGCGCTGGCCAAGCGGCTCGGTATCTACCTCACCATTCCGCTGCTGGAACGGGACGACACGCGGGATAAAACGCCGCGTTTGTTCAACACAGTGGCACTCGCCTCGCCGCAAGGCAAGCTGGTGGCGCACTATCGCAAGCTCACGCCTTGGCCGCATCCGGAGCAATCGTGGGCGACTGCCGGCGATCGGGGCGTGCAAACCTATGA
>JBGSHH010000222.1:0-8779 GCA_041752355.1 Pirellulaceae bacterium
CGTAGCTTTTGCATGAAGGACCATCGCAACTGGCCGCAAGATCAAGATTGTGCCCCCGGCTTTGGCGAGATCGACCATTACAAGCTCTTGGACAACGTGGCCTTTACCGGCCTCAAGCTGCCGCTCGCTTGTGAGAACATCTCCGCGCCACTGGTGCCGTATCCGAAAGATCCTGCCGGTGTCGATGCGCTCGCCCGGCGCTGCCGCGAGTTTTTGGAAACGGTGATCGCGGGGCTGCAATTGCCGAGGAAAACACCATGATCAGAGTCACGGAAGCGGATGCGAAGTCGCCGATTGTGCGCGTGGGGATGTACTTTCTCGCGGCTCTCATGTTCGTTTCCGTGCCGGTGATTGCTTGGGTCACATTCGACCAATTCCGCAGGGCCGAGGCGAGCGAGCGTTGGCCGCAAGTGGAAGGAATCATCGAGGCCTCATGGGTTGATGAAAACAAGATTCAGGGAACCTATGTCCCAAATGTCGAGTATGTTTACGTTGTCGGCAATAAGACCTTGATCGGTAAACGAATTGGTCAGCATCAAGTGGAGTGCGAGTCGCGCAAAGATGCCGAAGCCATGATTGCGCCGTATTTTGTGAAGTCGCGACACGCCGTCTATTACGATCCGAACGCTCCCGCCGACGCGATGTTAGAACCGGGTGTTACGTTTGGTAACTATGGAATGTTTGCCGTGCCACCTGTGATTCTTCTTATTGGTTGTGTGGCGTGGTGGTTAGCGCGTCGCCCTTTGGCTACAGCGCCGACTTCCGAACATTTTCACGGCGAAACCAATTCCTAGCCAGTTGCGCCTTGTGTTAGAATCGGAAGGAGCAAATGGTCGCGGTCGTGGGAGTATGTTGGTATGCCTATTCATGATTGGTCACGCGTAAAGTCCGGCATCTTTCATGACTTTCATCATTCGTGGATTGCGCACCTGCGCGACATTTTGAACGAGTCGATCTTGCCGAGTGGTTTTTACGCGTTGTCCGAACAAGTCACCAGCGCGTATGGGCCGGATATTCTCACGCTTGAATCGTCACAATTGACCAGCACCGAAGGGAACGCGACCAGCGATTGGACAGGCCCAGGCATTGCAACGTTGGCCGCTTCTCCTCCGCAGGTCGCTTTCACTGAGCAACTCGAAACGCTCGATTGGCAGCGGACCGTCGTCATTCGACACGTGAGCGATGACCGCGTCGTGGCGATGATCGAAATTGTTTCGCCGGGCAACAAGGCGTCGCAACACCATTTCGATCAGTTCGTGAGAAAATCCGCTGCCTGGATCATGGCGGGCTATCACTTATTGGTGATCGATATTCAACCGCGCACGCCGCGCGATCCGCGTGGGATTCACGCCGCAATTTGGCGCGAACTCGGTGGAGAGTCGACGCAATCCGATGATGCCCAGCCACTAACGCTCGTCGCCTATCGCGCTGATGCCGCCCCCAGCGCCTTTGTGCAACCGTGTGCCGTAGGCGAGGCGTTAACCGCGATGCCCCTGTTTCTCGACTCCGAACATTACATTCACGCCCCATTGGAAGACGCCTATCAACGCGCCTTCCGAGGTGGTCCCAAACCTTGGCGCGACGTTTTGGAACGTTGAACGCTGATTTATCCTCTCCGATTTGAAGAAAGTGCCGTTCATGCGAATTCATTCACGACTACTGGCGGTCGCGCTGCTAATGCTCTGTGCCACCTCGCTTCGCGCCGAAGACCAACCCCAAGTCCTGCAAGTTTGGCCTGACAAAGCGCCAGGCGAGAAGGGAGAGGTTGGTCCCGAGAAGTTTCAGGATCAACGCCCTAACGAGAAGCAGGTGCAGCGACTGACGAATGTTTCTGAGCCGACGCTGACTGTGTATTCCGCCGACAAAGAAACTGCCAACGGCACCGCGGTGGTGATTTGCCCCGGCGGCGGATACAGCATTCTGGCCTGGGATTTGGAAGGGACGGAAGTCGCCCAGTGGTTGAACAAACAAGGAGTGACGGCGCTGGTGCTGAAGTATCGGGTTCCCAAACGCGATCCGGAGAATCTGTTGCCGCGCCAGGACGCGCAACGGGCGATGCGTCTGGTGCGGAGCAAGGCGAAGGAACTCAACATCGATCCGGCCAAGATTGGCATCCTCGGCTTTTCCGCCGGCGGACATTTGGCGACGATGACGGCGCTTCATTCTGACACGCGCAGCTACGACAAGATCGACGCTGTCGATGATACCAGCAGCCGCCCCGATTTCGCCGTGCTGATTTATCCTGCTTATCTCACGAACAAGGAAGCGACGGAGCTTAAACCCGAGGTCAAAGTCACCGACCAAACGCCGCCGATGTTTCTCGCGCACGCGGGCGACGATCCCGTCACACCTATGAGCAGCGTGCTGCTGTACGGTGCGCTCAAGCAGGCGAAGGTTCCGGCGGAGTTGCATGTCTACGCCAGCGGCGGACATGGCTACGGCTTGCGTGACGACAACACCACCGGCGCCAATTGGCCCAAGCGTTGCGAAGAATGGATGAAAAGTCGCGGATTGATCAAATAATCGCGCAACGTAGGGTGTGCGCAGCACGCCAGAGGAAATCTCGATGCCTACACTCGACTACATCCTGGAACAAAACCCGCTCACGCTGGCAGAACTGGCGAACAAGAGTGGGTTGGACGCAAAGCGCGTGGAAGCGATTGTGGAAGGTCGCTGGACACCGAGTCCCACCGAACGCGCCGCCATTGCGCAGGTGTTCGGCCTGCCGGTCGAGGAGATCGCATTCGGCCACAACATGAATGCGCGCAACGTGCGCTTCCACCGGTTTGGCTTTAAGGAAGATTTCTGACGGTGGATTAGCGCGGCTTACTTGGCGCGCCGTGCGCCTCAAACTCGGCCACATAGTGGGCTGCGCTATCTTCCGCCAGACTGCAGATCACCACTTGTCCAGCGCGGCCATCGGCCAGTTGCAGGCGGTAGCGCCGGCCGATTTGCAGCAAGCGTTGCTCGTCGGGACCGATGATGATTTTGCCCGCGAGGAGCCAATCGGTGGAGGCTTCCTCATGGACCTCTTCTTCTAGTTCGCCGTGGAGGTGGCGGAGGGTTAGCCCGCCGATCAATAAATCCCCCTCGAAATCTGCCATTTCGATGTCTCCCTACATGGGGCAGACATGTTCCTGTCTGCCATAAATCTGGAACGTTCATTCATGCATAATCAGACCTTCGCTCAGTCCATCCATGAGGACGTTGAGCGAAGTGCGAATCTCCGTGCCGTCCGCCAATTTCACCACGGCCGGTTCGAGTGAAGCAACCACGCCACCGATCCAATCGGCCCCGTCACGATACTTGATGCGACTGCCTGCGTTGAGCGCGTGGCCGTTGCCGGCTCCCGCAGGTTTCGCGGCCGCAGGTTTTGCGGCCGCTTGGGCACTCGCGTTCGCTTTGGCGGCAGGCTTGGGCTTATCAAGTACGCCAGCCAGTTCTTGCAGTAACCGCCAATTCTCCAGGCGGTCTTGCTTGGCGCGCAAGATCGTTTCGCTGGGATTTCCCTCTTTGTCGAAGTGTTTGGAGAAGCGTCCTTCGCTGCGCGCGAAGTCGATGAAATCGACCGGTTCCCCTGTCTTGGGATTGGTCCACCAATCATCATTGACCGCCGGATTGCCTTGCAGGCTGAGACGTTCGCGAATGGTATTCCCCTTGCGCGGATCGTAGCTCAGTAGCGGAAACGCGCGCGTATCGACCGCCAAGCGTGCTTGATCGGTCGCCATGTTGTCGGCCACGCCATGCTCCGGTTGGCACGTGGTATAGCAACAGACCAGCGCGGGGCCATCGAACTCCAGCGCGTCGATCATGGCGCGATAGAAATGGTTGACGTGCGCGCAGGTGGTTTGCGCTACGAACGTCCGCGGATGCATCATGGCGATTTGCGCGATCTCCTTGCGACGCTCCTGTTTGCCATCGATCACCTTGCCATGCAAGCTCATCTTGGTGTTCTGGCCGGTATAGCTGGCGGTCGATGCCTGACCGCCGGTGTTGCTATAGACCTGCGTGTCGAGTACGAACACTTTCACATTCATGCCGCTGGCGAACAACCGCGACAACGCTTGGAAGCCGATATCGAACATCGCGCCGTCGCCACCCAGACACCAAATTGGCTTGTCTTTCCAGCCTTGTTGATCCCATCGCGCACGCACTCCCATCGCCATGGCGGGAGCATTTTCGAACAGAGAATTCGCCCACGGTACCAGGTACGGATTGTAAGGATACGTCGAGGTATAGACCGTATTGCAGCCGGTCGCGGCGATGATCGCCCAGTCGTTGCCATATTTCGCCCCGGTCGCTGCGCACATCATCCGTAGCGCCGTTCCTTCGCCGCAGCCTGCGCAACTCCCCGCGCCACCGACGTAGACGTGCGTTTTCTCTTTCAACATCATGTCGATCAGCAAATTGTCGTTGATGAACTTGTCATCCGACGGGCCCATCTGCTTGAAGTAGCGATGGCTCTTGCGGATTTTGGTCATCGTCTCTTCCGTCTTGCTGATCATTTGCAAGGCGTTGTCGTCGCAGACCGTGACGCATTCCGCGCACCCTTTACATTTGCTGGGGTCGATGATGATGGAGAACATGCCACCGTCACCGTTCTTCTTCGCGGGGCCTTCGTAATACTTGCGGGTCTTCGACCACTGGGCACGAAACATGTCGCGATCGGCCGGATCGCCAATCACACTCAGTCGCTGCTCCATGTCGTGTTCGCTCACCACCTTGCCCAAGATGGCCGTGTCGGGGCAGAGCGTGACGCAGTCCATGCAGCCGGTGCAGTTATTGGGAAGATACTCCGGGATGTCCGGCGCGATGTAGCTGAAGTCGCGCAGCGTGGCGGTGCCAGCGGGGATGAGCGAACGCGCCGTCGAGAGATCGGCCGGTAAGCGCTTTTCCGCCGTGCCATCTTCGTAGCCGCGGATGATCCGATTGTTGAAATCATCGACATCCAAAACCGGCAGCGACACCCGCACGTAGTCCTGATCGACGAGCGTGCCGAACGAACAGTTATTGAACGGATCGCCTTCGTGAGCTTCGTTCAGGCTGGTAGGTTTTTGTTCGATAGTGGCCATAAGGGACGATCCTGGAAAGAGAGAATCCGACGTCCAACACTTGCGTTAATTCATCACTTCGCGGGGAACTTCCCGTAGTTCTTGAAAGCCGCGCTTCACACAATTCAAATTGTCTTGCACCACGCGTTCGCCGCGCTTGCCAAAGTACTTCCGTAGCGCCTTCTCCACGCCTGCATGCACCAGTTCTTCGGTCATGCCTGCTTCGTGGGCGTAGGGAGTGAGTTGCAAGAACGCCCCGAGCAATACGATGCCTTGCATGCGCATCTGCAGATCGGCCACGGAGGCGATTTCACGGGCGATTTGCACCATGTCGATGTAGTGCACATGGATCTGCTTCTCGCGGATGAACTTCTGATGATGCGGCGGAATCCGCGACCAAACATCTTGTGAATTGGAGAAGTTCGATTGCATCACAATCGAGCCGCCAGGGAGCATCCCTTTCAACGGGTTGCCGCTGAACATCGCCGTGGTGTCGTTGAGCACCACCAGATTCACATGCTCCAATTCGTTATGGAGCAGCACATGGTCTTTAGCGATCGTGAGGTAATAGGTCGTCGGCAAACCCTTCTTTTCCGAGCCGTACTTCGGATAGGCTTGCACATCCTTGCCAAACACATCGCCGGCGATCGTGGCGATCACTTTGTTGGTCGTCACCGAACCAAACCCGCCGACGCTATGCCCGCGCATGCTGAAGGCGCCCGGCTCGCGTAGATCGGGATCCTCGGTCATTTTAAGCGCCAAAGGATGATCGACGCCGACGCAGAAATAGTCCTGGCCGTCCTCGATCATGTTTTCATAGATGGCGATGATGTCACCAGGGCGAACATCGCGACTTCCCAGTCCCGCCGAGCCATGATGAATGCGCGGCACGCGAGCGATGGGCTCCTGACCATTCTGACCGGTAATCGCGTCACACAACGCGGCTTTGATCTCGCGCGTGAGATGATTACCGGTGGTGGACAGGGGATCGTCCATTCGCTCGATGACCGTGAAGGCGCGACAATGTTGTAGCGCTTCCACGATTCGCCGCGCCGGGAAGGGGCGAAAGCAACAAACCGTCAAGCAACCAACCTTCAGTCCACGCTTGTCGCGCAGGTAGTCGACTGTCGCTTGCGTGGTTTCCAGGTAGCAACCCATGCCGACGATGATGTACTCCGCATCCTCGCACCGATACGGCATTACCTCATCGTAGCGCCGGCCCGTTTGCTCGTAGAAGACATCGAACGCTTCTCGCAGCGCGGGACCCACGCGGTCGTAGTACCAGCGTTGCGCAATTTTCCCCTTCATGTACGAATCTTGATTTTGCACCACCCCCGCCATGATCGGATTCTGCGGATCGATCAAATTGATGATCTTCTCCTCCGGCTTGCCGACGAACTCCTTCATGAACTCCAGTTCAGGCAGGCGGACTTTTTCGACAGTATGCGTGGTGAGAAAGCCATCCTGCACGTTAAAGAACGGGGTGTGCGCAGCTTCGGCCGTGCGCCGCGCGATGAGACACAGGTCGCAAGCTTCCTGCGCATTGCGACCAAACAGCATTCCCCAGCCGACATCCGCGACGCTCATCAAATCATCGTGTCCGGCATGCACGTTGAGCGAATGGCTGGTGAGTGCCCGCGCGCCGATATTGAACACCGCAGGCAAGCGTTTGCCGCTGATGGTGTAGAGCACCTCTTTCATGAGCACCAGGCCTTGGCCGCTGGTGAAGTTGGTGACACGACCACCGGCCGCAGCAAAACCTTCGCAAAAGGTGGCGGCGGAGTGCTCGCTTTCAGGCTCGACGAAGACGAGCTGATCGCCCCACAGGTTGGGCACGCCATTCATCACCGCAGCGTTGAAGCCGCCGCCCATCGTGGTGCTGCTGGTGATCGGGAAAGCGCCGGCCCCTTGGGCAACGCGCGTTTCCACATGCACCACCGCTTCAGCGCCGTCGCACGTCGTGGGAATGCCTGGGTATTGGAATTTGGAGGCGGTCGCTTGCTCTACAGCCTCAGCGCTGGGGCCTGAGTTGTTAACCCGCTCCGGAGAAATCGTCGCGCCGCTCATGCTGGCGCCCTCCCTTGTGAAAGAGATCGCTCAACACCCTGCGACAAACCACTGCTGACCGCGCCAGCAATGCCAGTCGCGAACGCAGTCGCTGAGCATTCCTGTTATACAAGCAACAGTCATGCCAAGCGGCTCGCCAGCGCGGAGAACCCGCGCCAGCCATCGAATAGGATCACGCTAACGCATTAGCCGGCGAATGTCAAAACTTTTCTCAGGCTATTTTGATCGCGCATCGAACATTACCATGAACGTTGCCAGTTTGTCACAATGGCGCGCCAGATCGCGCGATGCATGAGCGGCATCGCCCATGAAACGCTGCGACCAATAGACTTTGGGTAAGTCAGCCACTTCGTCTTGCTTCATCTCGAGTGAACCATGTGGAACTTCGATCGCTATGACCGCCGCGATGCAATGCGTCTGCTGGCTGGCATGAGCCTGCTAACGCTCAGCGATACGCTGTCTGCGGCCGACCAACCACCGTATCAGTTAGCCACCTTCGCCGCTGATGTCACCGTGCCGCTAGGCCACGGCATGATGGGTGGCGCCTGGTTGAGCAAGAATGTGGCCGATCCGCTCGAGGCGCATGGCCTGGTGATTCTGGGCGGCGAACATCCATGGGTGTTGGTCGTGCTCGATTGGTGCGAACTCCGCAACGACGCCTACGCGCGCTGGCAAGAAGTGTTGGCCGATGTCGCCAAGACCAAACCGCAGTGCGTGTTGCTCTCGACAGTCCATCAGCACGACGCGCCCGTGGCCGATCTCACCGCCGAACGCCTGCTCCGCGAGCGCAAGCTGGCAGGCACCGTCTGCGATCCGCTGTTTCACGAGAAGGCCGTGCAACGCGTGGCCGAAGTGTTGAAAAAGGCGATTGAAAACCCGACGCCGCTGACGCACATCGGTACGGGGCAAGCCAAAGTCGAGCAGGTCGCCTCCAATCGCCGTTATCGCACCGCGGATGGCCAGTTGCGGTTCGATCGCACCAGCGCTTCACGCCACGCCGAAGCGATCGCGGCGGAAGTAGGCACGATCGATCGGTGGCTGAAAACATTGAGCTTTTGGCATGACGACAAACCACTGGCCGCGATCAGTTTCTACGCCGTGCATCCTATGAGCTACTACGGTTCCGGCGAAATCTCCGCGGATTTTCCCGGTATCGCGCGCCGACGCAGGCAGAAAGACTTGCCGGCAGTGGCGCAGCTCTATTGCTCCGGTGCCAGCGGCAACGTCACTGCAGGCAAGTACAACACCGGCGCGCGTGAGAACCGCGCCGTACTCGCCGATCGACTCGATCAGGCGATGACCAAAGCTTGGGAGAACACGAAACGCGCGCCAATTGCCAAAATCGATTTTCGCAGCACTCCCCTCGTTTTGGAACCACGCGGCACACCTGGCTTCACGGCGGAGGATTTGACCGGGCAACTCGTGGCAGAAACCAAGCCCTTTCAGCAATGCCTGGCGGCTATGGGATTGAGTTGGCGCGAGCGCCTCTTGAAGGCCAGGCCGATCGAGATTCCCTGTATCGACTTCGGCCCGGCGCAGCTCGTGTTGCTTCCCGGCGAAGCTTATGTCGAGTTTCAACTCGCCGCGCAGAAGCTGCGTCCCGACTCCTTCGTCTGCGTCGCCGGCTATGGCGACGGAGCCACCGGGTACATCCCCACCGA
>JBGSHH010000223.1:0-6364 GCA_041752355.1 Pirellulaceae bacterium
GAAGTGCGAAGCATAAGGTGACCTCGGTTGGAGAGTGGGTAGGCGAGCCAAGCCGGCAATAAGAACCAGATTATCGTGCCGTGGGGGTGGATGGTAGGTTGGACTTTCAAATCCGACCTCGAATTACCTCGCGGTTGATACGTCGTTGACAACCTTTTCCCGCGCTCCCTACAATCCAGCTTACATTTTTCCCCTTTGAGTAACCCTAATGGGTAAAGTCACTTACAAAGACGCTGGCGTTGACCTGGAAGTTTACGAAGAGTCGATGTCGCGATTGCCGCGGTTGATGCATCGCACGTTCTCGCCGCGGGTGCTCAAACTCGATGGCGGTTTTGCAGGGCTATTTCAGCTCGATTTCGCCAGTCGGCTGTTCGCGCGCAACTATCAGGACCCCGTCCTGGTGAGCTGCACCGATGGCGTCGGCACGAAGTTGAAGGTAGCCCAACTCGTGGGGCGACACGATACGGTCGGCATCGATTTAGTCGCGATGAGCGTGAACGACGCCCTGTGCTGCGGGGCGGAGCCGCTGTTTTTCCTCGACTACGTCGCCATGAGCCACGACGATCCCGACACGCTCGAGCAGATCGTGCGCGGCATTAGCGATGGCTGCGTCGATGCCGATTGCGCGCTCCTGGGGGGCGAAACGGCCATCATGCCGGACCTCTACGCGCGCGGCGATTACGATCTGGCAGGCTTTTGCGTTGGCGTGGCCGATCGTAAGAACATCATTGATGGCAAATCGATCGCCGCTGGCGATGTGGCGCTCGGTGTCGCTTCCAGCGGCTTTCACAGCAATGGCTACAGCCTGATTCGCAAAGTCATCTTTGAACTGGCCAAGCTCAAAGCCAGCGATCATGTGCCAGAGCTGGGCATGACGGTCGGCGACGCCTTGATGACGCCGACGAAGATTTACGTCCGCCCGATTCGCCGCGTGTTGACGCACTACAAGGTGAAGAACGTCGTGCATGGCATCGCCCACATCACCGGCGGTGGACTGCACGAGAACCTCGAACGCATTCTTCCAGCCGGTGTGCATGTGAAGATCGAGCGCGGCAGCTGGCCCACTTCGCCGCTCTTTGGTTGGTTTCGCGGCCTAGGTGGTATTGAAGAGGCCGAAATGGACCGCGTCTTCAACATGGGAATCGGCCTGGTGCTAGTCGTCAGCCACTACTACGCCGACAGCATCCTCCGGTTATTGGAGGAACATCAGTTGTCTGCTTGGAAAATCGGGGAAGTCTCAGCAGGCGACAAAGGCGTGAGTTGGAAATAAGTGGGGTAGGCATCTTGCCTGCCGTGTTATTATTTCCGGTTCTGGTCATCGAACATGGCTCCAGCGGGGCGAGCCTGCGGGTGGCCAAGTTATCTCACTACGCGCTGGCAGTGGTATCCGCCGAGGTTCCGCTCATTGGTTGACGCGTTTGCGTAAGTCGCTCATTGATTAAAACTGACAACCGTCCGCTCACCCAGGTAGCTGCTATGAGGATCGTAGGCCTTGGCCAGCGCGGTAATGTAGCGCTCGAAAAGCTCTTCATTATCGAAGCTCTTCAGGCGAATACGTTGGTAACGCCGCTGGAGCACCTTGACCGCTTGGGCCTCGTCCAACTTATCACCCTTGGCTGCAAGTAACTCGAACTTCACGCGTTTCCGCCAGCGATCGCGGAGTTCATCCTCATTGGCTGCGAAAGCTTCGTAAACCAACTGGTGCTCCTCATCGGCGGTAAAGTCGTGCTTCGCGGCCGCGAACTCCTCGGCCCAAGCGGTGACTTGCTCTTTGCGCCGGAGCAATGTGTCGCGCATTTCCAAGGGGAGCGTAATGTCGTTTGTACTAGCGAGTTCACCCAGGTGGTCGCGCTGGGAAGCGAACTTTGCCACATCCTCCTGCGTGAAGTAGGTACGGGTCGGATCGAGTTCGGCCAGTACATTGTCGAACCAGCGCTGTGATAACTCGACGTCGACGGGCCGCTTCGCCAGATGGGTTGTGGTGATGATTTTCATCGCTAAGCGCACATTCAACGCATAGTCGTTGCGTCGCGTGCGGCCAATGCTCAAGAGCGGGTACGGACGCTTGAACGAGGCGACGTCCGCAGCGGAGACTTTATCCTCGCTCACGCTCATGAAGGTATAAGTGCGTCGCTGCACCACTATCCGTCGCAGTCCCGCGAGCGTGACATTGGTACCCCCAAGGTAAAGGCTTGTCAGCCGCAGCGCCTTTAAGTGCACCAGTCCGGCGTCCGTGACCTTGGTATTGGAAAGATCGAGCGTTTGTAGTTGCGTGAGTCCCGCCAGCGATTTCAGCCCGGCATCGGTAATTTGCGTGCCAGAAAGATCGAGTTCTTCGAGATTCTTCAGGCCGCGCAAATGGGCCACGCCAGCGTCCGTAACGCGGGGATCGTTAATCCCGATACGTCTTAAGCTCTTGATGCCTGCCACATGGCGGACATACTCATCGGTCGCGCCCTGATAGAAGTTAACTTGATTGACGACTTTGTTACGGTCGTAACCGATGCCAGCGAAGTCTTTCAACTCCGCCACGCCTGTCGGCTCCGCCGCAATCGCCGCCAAACACAATAGAATTCCGGTCATGCCATTCTCCTCAACGTTTCATCCATCACTCCAGCAATTAGTCCTTTCCCAACTTTGCTTGCAACTCTTGGCGTGTTACTTCGCCAAAGAACCGGCGGGGATTGCCGCACATGCTGCAGGAGCAAGGGGTACGATCCGCTGCGAATTGAGATATTCGCTCTGGCGTGATTGTCTCAGGACTCGACGAGAACAGCCAACGCAGGTAGCGACGTGCGCGAGCAATGGCGCGGTGACGTTGATGCCGGCGATATGCCCTGCCGCGCATGGCTTAGCTCCTCTTTCGCTGCTCAAAGAATACCTATTGCTAAGTTGCCTCCATCTCCTCCAGCGTCACAAACTCCAACGTCGAAATGTGCGACGCCGCCAATATCACAGGCGGTGCCATGCCTGCTTCATTTGCTTCCTTCCACCGCAGCACGCACAAACACCAGCGATCGCCGGGTACCAAACCGGGGAAGTCGTACTCCGGATGCGGTGTGCTGAGGTCGTTGCCACGAGCTTTGGAAAAAGCCAAAAACTCCGCCGTCATTTCCGCACAAAGTACATGCAAACCGGTGTCGCCTGGGCCGGTATGGCAGCAACCGTCCCGATAGAAGCCGGTCATTGGCGATTCGCAACACGTTTCCAGCGGCTGATTTAGGACATTGCGGGCGGTAGACATGCGACGCTCTCTGGGGGAAACCGCGTGGGATAACCGACCACGCGAAACGACACCTGATCCCTGTAACTTTTAGGTGATCGTAGTCATTTCCGAGCAGACCGTGTGTCGGGTGTGCGAATGCGACCTGGAATTTGTTTGACATAAACAGCGGTTTATGCCTCTAATGGGTACTCGCGGGTTGCCGCAACCTAGTCCGATGCGTCAGCGAGACAACGCACCAACCCGAAGCGTTAGCGAGGACAATAGCGCCGCCCAGTCCTCGCTAACGCTTCGGGTTGGTGTCACTCAATGCTTGAACAGGAGGCCGCACGTGAAATCGACGTGGCTGCTAGCTTCGTTATTTGTTTGCCTGTGCTGGGTCGGCAACTCACAGGCGGAAAACAAACTCGACGCGTACCTCAACAAAGAGAATGCCGAGCAGAAGATCAAACTCCAACCGATGCCACAGGTTTCGGACCTGGTTTTTTTGCGACGCGCTTCGGTTGATCTAATCGGACGCATTCCGACGGCCGGCGAGGTTCAAGAGTTCTTGGCGTGGCCGACCAGTTCGCGTCGTGAGAAGCTCGTCGATAAGCTTATCGCCGACGAACGCTTCGCCGATCGTTGGACCGTCTTCTATGGCGACATGCTTCGTCTACGGAGCAATGCCCCCGGCGGCGCAGCGCTGACAGCGTTCGTCCATCAAGCCATAGTGGATGACATGCCCTATGACGAGTTGGCCCACCGACTCATCGCCACCAACGGCCGTGCAGGCAAGACACCGGAGGCCGGCTTCGTGCTGGGCGACGATGCCGATCCGCTCGCCATGGCTAGCGTCACTTCGCAAGTTTTTCTGGGTGTGCGCATCGGCTGTGCTCAGTGCCACGATCATCCGTTCGATGTCTGGAAACGGGAAGATTTCTACGGCATGGCGGCCTACTACGGTCGCACCCGCCGCTTTGAAAACGGGCTCACTAAAGTGGTCTATTCCACGGAAGACTCCAAGTCGACCGTGATGTGGCCGCCGGATGAAAAGACCGGTGTCGAGCGACAGCCGATGACGCCGACCTTCCCCTTCGAGATTTCGAAGCTGGACGAAAACGCGGCGCATGTCGCCCGTTTTCGCAAGCTGCGTGCGGCGCTCGAGCAACAACAGCTCGCCGTGCAAAACAAAGGACCCTCGGTCGATGACTTGCTCGACGAAACCAGCAACAAAGTCGCTGCCGTCACGGCGAACAAGGATCTCGATATCGATGGCGATGCCAAACGCGACATCCGCAAAATCGACATTGAAAAAGGCATCTATCGCCCTAGCGAACTGCGCGAGCAACTTGCCGATCACATTACCAACCCGCGCAATCGCTACTTCTCGCGTTCGTTTGTGAATCGCGTTTGGGCGGAATTGGTGGGTCGCGGCTTTGTCGAACCGGTCGATGATTTCCGGGACGACAATCCACCTAGCCATCTGGCAACACTCGACTATCTGGCCGACGAATTCGTCGCCGAAGGCTACGATCTGAAGAAGCTCATCCGGCAGATCGTGACGAGCGAAGCCTACGCTCGCGCTCACGCGCCGATGAACAGCGATGAACTCACTCGGCAAGAACTCGAAGGGGCATTCCTCGCCACGCCTATGCGGCCGATGATCAGCGAAGCCCTGTTCGATAGCCTGGTGACCGCTGGTCACTTGTTCGAATTCAAGCACAGGCCGGGACAGAACCCGCAGGTCGTTTACGAGACGGTGCGCATCAAAAAGGATGCTAAGCCTGGCGAGAAGAAGCCGGTCGCCAATCCGCTCGATCTCGTGAGTGGCACAGGCGGCAAGCCTGCGATGATGGCCAAGCCGATGATGATGGCGGCCGCTGGGGGGAGCTATGGCTTGGAAGACGCTATCGAAGTCGACTTCAAGCAAGTCCTTGTCGAGAGCGCCAAAGAAGACGATATCGAACTCGATGAAATGAAAGCGATGTCGCGCGAAGAACTGGAAGCCCAGCGCATGACGCAGCAAAACATGATGGCCAAAAGCGACGAGTACATCGAGCAGAAAATCAAGAAGGTCTACGACGCCAATCCCAAGTTCAATACTTCGCTCCGCATGCCTGCACCGGCGCCGGAAGGGCATTTTCTGCGTGTGTTCGGACAGACAGCCCGGGTCGATCTGGGTGAAGGGCGTTCGCAAAGCCCGTCGATGCGTCAGGCATTGATGATGCTCAATGGCAAGCTCACGCATGAAGCATCCCGCGTCGGTGAACTCGAACCGCTGTACGCACTGCTCACCGGTCCGAAAGCCGATGTGACGCAAGCGATCAAACTGGCTTATCTCGAAGTCATGACGCGCGAGCCTTCGGCGACGGAAGTTGCCGAAGCCAAAGCCATCATCGCGGAAGGCCCCACGCCGATCGAAGGTATGGCCGACCTGCGTTGGTTGCTGTTGAACTGCAACGAATTCCGCTTTATCCCTTAAAACCACTACGTCCCCCAACCCAAACCGCCGGATCCATCTCACGAAGGAGCAACTCCCATGTCGATGTCCTGCCGCGATTACAAAATCACTCGCCGTTCCCTTTTGGCGGGCGGTGGCGCGACGATTCTGGGCCTGAGTGTGCGCGACCTCTTGGCTGCATCTGGCAAAAGCCACGCCGCCAAGGCCGAACACGTCATTCTATTCTGGAATGGCGGTGGCATGTCGCATATCGATACTTGGGATCCCAAGCCAGGACGCGAAACCGGCGGCGAACTGGCGGCCATCAAAACATCCGTCCCAGGCATTCAAATCAGTGAGATCTTCCCGCAAGTCGCGCAGCAAATGAAGCACGCCACGCTGATCCGCTCCGTCGCCGGTACGCAAGGGGATCACGGTCGCGCCAGCTATCAATTGCAGACCAGCTATCTGCCGGGGCCGAACCTGCGACATCCAGGCATTGGCTCGGTGGTGACCAATGAAATGCCTCACCTTGGCGATTTGCCTGCTTATATTTCGCTTAGCGGACTGGCGCCATCCGCCGGCTACTTGGGTCAGATATGCGAAGCGTACTTCGTCAACAGTCCCGGCGACAAAGATCCCTACCTTGCCTTTCCCGAAGGAATCGCACAACAGCGCGGCGACAAGCGATTGGAGACGCTCGCCAAGTTTACCGATCG
>JBGSHH010000224.1:0-8949 GCA_041752355.1 Pirellulaceae bacterium
CTTTCCCGTTCGCTCAAAATTCGCTGTCCCCTTTGTCGCGAGCCATTCGAGATTGCCGTCGATCAGCCGCTCGATGATTTGCATTGTTCATCCTGCAGTGGCCGCTTTAGTTTGGCGCGTGATGTTCTCGACGCTGGGCAACGGAAAGGAGTCACGCGGATCGCGCATTTCGATTTGACCGAACGCCTTGGCATGGGTGGTTTTGGCACGGTTTGGAAGGCCCACGATACCAAGCTAGATCGCGTCGTCGCGCTAAAGATCCCGCGTCGCGGGCAATTAAGCGCAGATGAAGAGCAAGAGTTCTTGCATGAAGCGCGAGTGGCTGGTCGACTTAAGCACGCCAACATCGTGACGGTGCATGAAATTGGCCGCGATGGCGACGACCTATATATCATCAGCGACTTGATCGATGGTGTCTCGCTGGCGCGATTCAACGACGACAAGCGGCTTACGCAATGCGAAGTTGCCGCGCTACTGGTGACCATTTGCGACGCTTTGCACTTTGCTCATCAGCAAGGCATTGTCCATCGCGATTTGAAGCCTGGGAATATCTTGCTCGATGCTGAAGGGGTGCCGCATATCACCGATTTCGGTCTGGCAAAGCGGAGTGTGGACGAAGTCGCCATCACCGCCGAAGGGGATATTCTCGGCACGCCTGCCTACATGTCGCCCGAGCAAGCCAGCGGACAGGGGCATCAAGCTGATCGCCGAGCGGATGTCTACGCGATGGGAGTGATTCTATTCGAGTTGCTCACAGGGCATTTGCCGTTTCGTGGCAGTGTGACGATGCTCACCTATCACGCGGTCCACACGGATCCGCCCAGCCCGCGCAGCCTCGATATCAATATCTCGCGCGATCTGGAAACGATCTGCTTGAAATGCCTGGAGAAAGATCGCAACAAACGCTACGACTCGGCCAAAGCGATTGCGGACGAATTGCGCCGTTTCCTGGCTGGCGATGCGATCCTCGCCCGACCGATCTCGGCGTCGGAGCATTTGTGGCGTTGGTGTCGCCGCAATCCACGAATACCGAGTCTCTCCGCGGCGCTGCTCTTGGTCGTGGTTATGGCGTACGGATTCGCCTGGTTGTGGTTCAATTCGATCTACGGTGCGAGCGATGCCGCGCTGACGTCCCGCGCGCTAGAGAATGTCCGTTTCACCGCCGAATCGATTGCCACTACCGCAGGCAACGATCTCGATCAGTACTTCGATGCGGTGGAAGACGCCGCGACGGATCCGCGACTGGTAGAAGCTGCCCAGGCGATGCTGGCTGACGCTGATATCGATCGTTTGCGCAAAGCTTTGAACGAGCCACAGATCGAAGAAGCAATGGCTGATCCCTTACGCATTGAGCTTGGCAGATCCGCGCCAAGACTTTCCGTGCAGGAATGGATCGAAGAGCAACCGCTGCAAGGCGAGTTGCCGGTGTTTGCCTGGTTTGTCATGCTGCCCGACGGATTACAGGTGGCGCGGCACCCGCAGGCTCAAGATCGCGAGCGGACGATCGGCCGCAACTACTCTTGGCGAGCTTATCATCATGGTGGCGTGGAGGATCGCGAGGATACGTGGCGCGCCGCGGAGCACGAACATATCGAAAGTACGCATCTTTCGCCGGCGTTTGTTAGCCGTTTCACGAATGAATGGGTGGTCGTGATTTCCACACCCATTCGACAGCGCGGTCGAAACGAGTTTCTCGGCGTGCTGGGATTGATGGTTCGGTTGGGTTCGTTTGCCACGCTGCCTGGTAATGCCGCGCCGACGAATTCACTGCCCGAAAACGCTCTAGGTTTTGCGGTGCTGTTCGATTCGCGGCCACCCAATCCCGGGCAAATTCTTCAGCATCCGCTCTATCGCGAACTCAGCGCCGAACCCGTGACCGATGGCAGCCTCTCACCGCGTCGACAATTGCTGGATCAATCGCAGACCGAAGCGTTTCGAGTTTCCGTCGATGATTGGATCCTGGACGATGATTATCACGATCCTTTTGCGCCGGCCGGCGAGAAGTATCAAAAGCGCTATCTGGCAGGCAAATTGCCGGTTCAGGCTCGCGGTCGTGATACAGGGCTCTTTGTGGTCGTGCAAGAGAGCTACGACGCCATCATCGGACAGGCTCTGTTGCAGATGCGGCGGGGCCTGATTCTGCTTAGCCTGGCCACGCTGGGACTGGCGGCGGCGATCGTCGCCCCGTTATGGGTGATTATTCTGCGACTGGTGCGCTGACAGGCGATGTTTCACGAGCATGACCTCATTACCAGCTTCGTTGAATCGCACCTCGTCCATGAAGGTCCGCATGAGAAAGACACCGCGGCCGCTCACTAATTCCAAATTAGCGGGTGCCGTCGGATCGGGCAGCGAACGTGGATCGAAGCCGGGACCCTCATCGCGAATGGTGAACACGAGCGATTCACGCGATAGTTCGGCGCGGACAAACACCCGTCGCTCACAAAAGGGCGACTCCTGGCAACGTTGTTTCGTGATTTGCTCGTACCGCACGGGATCTTCCTCCCGCAGACGAGAACTTAGTTCCAGGTTGCCATGATAAAAGGCATTCACCAGCGATTCTTCCAACGCGACCGCCACGCGCATGCGATCCGATTCCTCGGTTACGCCCAACTCAATCACGCGATGCTGCAAATAGCTGACCAAGGCGGGAATCAATTCCGGTGTGTTCTTGAGCGTGAAGGCACATTCATCCTTGGTCAGGCAACTCATCAGTTTCGCATTGCCGCCACTGCGACAAGCTGCATTGAGCACATGCCGCAGCGTGGGCGTGAGCGCGGTGGCCAGGTATTTCTTGGGAACATAACTCGCGGCACCTTGATGTAGCGCACGCAAGGCGATTTCTTCACTCCCCTTGGAGGTCATCAACACGACGGGCAGCAGCGGATATTTGCTTTTGATCCGCGTGACCAACTCCAAGCCATCCATATCGCGCATTTTGAGATCGGTCAGCACAATATCGGGTGTGTGGACTTGGATCTGTTCGATGGCGTCGCGGCCTGAGATCGCATACTGCACACGAAAGCCGCCATCCGCGACAAGCATGCCACCGACATTCAAGCGATCTTTAGACGAGTCATCGACGACGAGCACAACGGCCACTATGCGGCTCCCCTGTTCCTGGCGGGCGGCGGCTAAAGGGCAAACTAGGATGCCTTGTTATCTAGTATCGACACTTCAATTGCCACCTGTCCCCTCCTATTCTTTACGGAATTGGCGAATAGGCAACCAAAAACCCCGCTTTATGCGGGCTGCCGCTCCCTTATTGACCGGAAATGAGTCCGGAAAACAGCGCGAACTCCCAACTAGTCTGCCTTCTGCCACAGGAGCGGTGCCGCGCCAATCGCCATGCCGACGACCAATCCCACGACGTGCGCCGTGTTGGCGACTTTCGCCGTGTCCCCCAGCATTTCGTCAAACGGGGACATGTTTCCCAACATGCAGAGAACGAGCCAGAACATCAGCACGAAAACCGTCTGATTATTCAATTCCAAGCCCGTCTTGGGGAAAAAGATCGAGCGCATCCACAGGAACCCAAACAGGCCATAGTTTACGCCGGACATGCCGCCAAAACGTGGACTGTGCTCCCAGGAATACTGACAGACATTGGAAATAATTGCCACTGCGAGAATGAGCAGCCCTAGTCGCCAGGCACCGTACTTGCGCTCAATGCGTCCCCCCAGCGAATAGAGCCAGAGCATGTTGAAGATCAAATGCAGCCAACCATAGTGAATGAAGATCGGCGTCACCAATCGCCACAGTTGCCCTTGGCGGATTTGTTGATAGCCATCGATTTCGCCGGCAGCATCCAATGGCACGCTGAAACGGCCGGTCTCGGGATTGATAACAATGCGACAGAAGTTGAGATATTCATGCGCTGGATAGGTGCGGTCGCTAGCAACATTGGTGAGATAGCCGACGTAGATCGTCAGGCCAATCAGTACGAATGTCAGTGGTGCCTGGCGAAAGCTCGCTCCAGCACCTCCAGGGCGTTGCCACTGGCCGCGCATTTCAACGACATTCTTTTGCGCGGACGCGCGGCGCGCTCGCTCCTCGCGGCGTTTGGCTTCGGCTTGCGCTTGCACGTCGCGATAGCGTGGATCGTTGGGCGAGGCGATGAATTCCGCCAACGCCGCCTTAGCGGCTGGAAGCTGATCCTCGTTCTTGATCCAAATGGCAAAGACGTCGCCATCGGCTTCTGCCTCCGAGGCGATCTCTTGCGTGACCAGATAGGCCACAAAACGCTCGGCTTCGTCGGAAGTTTTCAAAGTGCCGATTTGTCGCATGAACGTTCCGTTCTATTCCGGTCGGGGCAGAGGAAGGTCGGGCGTGATAGGTTGAAGATTGCGGACTATTGCCCAATGCCGAGAGCCTTGAAATCGCCCGCCTCCAGCAGTGACTGGGCGTGTTCGACTTCGGCATAGTATTGCTTACGGGCGAGCAGGCTGGCCGCATCGGCATCCAAAATCACAATTACCTCGCGATGCATTTGCAATGCGGACGCCGTGACTTGCGTCGTGATTGGGCCTTCGATCGTATCGCGAATCGCCGCCGCCTTGCCAACGCCACACGCCAGCAGCAGGCAACGCTTCGAATCCAAGATCGTTCCCACCCCCATCGTCACCGCCAGTCGCGGCACCGCTGCTTCACTGCCGAAAAACCGGGCATTATCGCGGATCGTTTCACTCGCCAAGGTTTTCAGCCGTGTGCGGCTGCCCAGCGAGGAACCAGGTTCGTTAAAGGCAATATGGCCATCGGTGCCGATGCCCAGCAATTGCAGGTCGATCCCCCCGGCGTCGCGGATCTTCTGCTCGTACTGTTGCGAGAAATACTCAAAATCGAGCGCTCGGCCATCGGGAACGTGTGTCCGCGTCGTGGGCACGTTGATGTGGTCGAACAAATTCGACTGCATGAAATAGCGGTAGCTCTGCGGATGGGACGGAACCAAGCCAACATACTCATCCAGGTTAAACGTGGTGACCTGCGAGAAATCGAGATCCGTTTCCTGGTGCAAGCGAATCAGTTCGCGATACGTTCCCAGCGGGGTGCCGCCGGTCGCCAGTCCCAATACGCAGTCGGGCTTTTTGCGAACGAGTTGGGCGATAAAAGTCGCGGCTTTGGTCGCGACGGCGGCGGGATCTGGCAGAATGATGACGCGCATGCTTGCTAGCGAGGCAGGGGATAGTAGTGAGTTGGGGGAGTGCTTTGCCCCAGCCTAAGCCGCTGGCCGCGCGGTGTAAAGTGACCGCCACCATCGGCTGCGGCTGATTCCTCTGTTCGCACCATGGCAAAGCTGGCTATAATCCGGCCCGTCCCTGTGAAGTGCTGCCTGGATGAGCAGCGCTTAGATTATTCGTCGGAGAAGGAGTTCCGTCATGCGTTCGATCGCCATTTTGAACCAGAAGGGTGGCGTCGGCAAAACGACCACAGCGGTGAACCTCAGCGCCGCACTCGCGGACGCCGGGCAGCGAGTTTGCCTGATCGATCTCGATCCCCAAGCACATGCTTCGCTCCACGTGGGCGTCTGTCTCGATGATGAAACGCCCAGCATTTACGACGTGCTAACGCGCGATTTTTCGATCGCGCAGGTTCGCCAACAGATCAACGACAACCTGTGGGTTGTGCCGGCGCATCTCAATTTGGCCGCCGCCGAAATGGAACTGGCCAATGAAGTGGGTCGCGAAGTCATCCTGCGCGACAAGTTGGCGGAAGACCTGGAAGAGTACGACTATACGATCATCGATTGCCCTCCTAGTCTCGGCGTGTTGACGCTCAACGCGCTCACCACTGCCAGCGAGGTGTTTTTGCCGCTACAACCGCACTTTTTGGCGCTACATGGCTTGAGCAAACTGCTGCGCACGATCGAGATCGTGGCCAAACGGCTGAATCCGACGCTACGGCTGACCGGCGTGGTCTTTTGCATGTATGACAGCGGCACGCGACTGGCTGCCGAAGTTAGCACCGACGTCTACGACTTCTTCGCCAAGCGATCTGCCAACGACAGTGTTTGGGGGGAAGTGCGAAACTTCAAAACGAACATTCGTCGCAACATTCGCCTGGCGGAAGCGCCGAGTTTTGGTCAATCAATCTTCCAGTACGCGCCGCAATCCAACGGCGCGGACGACTATCGTGCGCTGAGTCGCGAGGTCCTTGGCATGACGATGGAATTGGCTCTGACGCCTGCGCGCGTAGCGTAACGAATGCGCGTCTTCTAACGCAAAAAGCAGATCGATCGCGGCGTCCCGATATGTCCGGGCGTCGCATTCTAACGATGGTGCGAACCTCTCGTTTCCGGCACCATCCATACACGCGCCACGGGGTGCATTTCAGGCAAGTCCCGCTGTGACGGATTGAACGCTGGTAGCGCTCGTGCGCTCAGACTTAAACAAAAATCCGCACCAAGGGAAAGAATTGCGCGGTTCAGCACACCCATCGGGTCGATTCCAATTCTCGGATACCTCTGCTAGCGATGCAGCTAGCGGCGGTTGGAATGGAGTCCATTGCCAGGGGATCGGATGCCCCAACGCAGTGCTTTTAAAGCCATCATCGTTGCGCGATTGGACCGCGCACGGAACAATTGGATGGTTCCGCCCCGAATGGAGTTTGATTCTATGAAAATCTCGTACGCACGAGGCGTTTTGCTGGCACTCGGGCTGACTTGCGGCGCAACGGGCGTTGCGCAGGCTCAAGAAGGCTATGGTGCCCCGTCTCTCTTGCCACTGCCGCAAACGCGGCAAGATTATGCCGTGCAACCTGCGGCTAGCTTTAAACGATATCAAGCCGAAGAAGTCGGACCTGCGGTGGGTTCCCCCTATGGTCATCCGGTGACGACCGGAGGTGGACCGGTACAAGGCCCAATTCAAGGGCCAGTTCAGGGACCGCCAGCACCCTATGTCGAACCGGTTAGCCCTTTTGAAGCCGCCATGGGTGGCGCTTGGAGCGACGGCGGTTATGGGTGCGGATCAGATGACAGTTGCGATACAGGTACCTGCGCGATTGATGCTTGCTGCAATCCCTGCACTTGCTGGTGGGTCGGCGCTGGCTTTCTCTATATGGGCCGCGACAACCAGGACTTCCATCAAATCGCTTTCGACACAGGGAACCCGGTGGGTTCGATCTTGAGCAGCGATAGCGCGAGTATGAACTTTAGCCCCGGCTTTCAAATCAACGCTGGACGCTGGTTCTGCGATGGCGCGTTCGGGGTGGAAGCGGTTTATTGGGGGATCTTCCCCGAGAACCAATCCGAGACGGCTTTCGGTGGCGCGCCGAGCAATTTGAATAGTGTGTACGATTTCGGCACGCTCAATATCGGTGGCGGTAACATCGGCGGCCTGTGGGACAATTCCGCTGCGCAGCGTATTCAGCGTAGCTGGAATTTCCAAAATGTCGAACTGAACCTGCTGCAAGGCTATAACTACAACTGTGGCAGCTCGTTCAGCGTCGGCATGATTGGCGGCGTTCGCTATTTCCGCTTCGACGAAGGATTCCAATACGCGACGGCGGATGCCGTCCCTGTGTTCGGTGCGGATCCGGCCAATGAGGCGTACTACGACATCGATGTGGAGAACCACCTCGTGGGTGTGCAACTCGGTGCCCGTGCGAATTGGCTAATGACGCAACGCTTTCAGTTGCATGCGACCCCCAAGGTCGGCGTGTTCAACAACCACGTGAGCCAGATGCAACGCATCTATAACAGCACCGGTACCGCCGTCGTGGATGCTGGCAATCCGTTGGCTGGCGCCGTGTACGACATTAACTCCAGCAAGGATGATGTCTCGTTGTTGGCCGAACTCGATATCGGGTTCGATTATCGATTCTCCTGCCATTGGTCGATCAACGCTGGCTATCGCGCCGTCGCCATCACCGGCGTGGCCTTGGCGACTTCGCAGATTCCGGTCAGCTTCGGCGATATTCCTGGGGCTCAAGACATCGACAACGATGAAAGCTTGATCCTCCATGGTGGATACCTCGGCGCGACCTACGCTTGGTAGGACTACCGTTGATTAAATGCTACCTGATTGTTCCCGGCCCTCGCGCTATCCGTCAAAGATGGTTCGAGGGCTGGGTTGTTTCTTGGCAGCGTGTCGTTGCTGATCAGATCCCAAAGACCCACTTCCCCAGCGTAAAAACGGCGAGCGGAATCAGGACGATGCCCAGCAAGTTCAGCCATAGTCCCGCCCACATCATCTGACTTTGCTTGATGTAGCCGGTGCCGAACACGATCGCGTTGGGGGGCGTGCCCACGGGGAGCATAAACGCACAACTAGCGGCCAAAGCTGTGGCGATCATCAGCAGCAGGGGATTGGCGTTCAAGCCTTGGGAAACGCCATACATGATTGGCAGGAAGGCGTTCACGGTTGCCACGTTGCTCGTAAACTCCGAAGCGAAGATCACCGCTGTCGTTACGGCCACCACCAACAGCACCAAGGACACCGCACCATGCGCCGCTACCTGCTCGCCGATCCAATCGGCCAGCTTGCTCTTGGTTACCGCGACCGCCAGACTCAGACCGCCGCCAAACAACAGTAAGACTCCCCAAGGCAGTTTGTTGGCCGTAGGCCAATCTAAAGCGAACACACCGCGCTGCCAATCGATGGGAATCGCAAACAGCACCAGCGCGCCGGCGAGCGCAATCATGCCGTCATTGAGCGTTGCAATCGCCGGCCAACGCTCCAGCAACCACGGCCATTTTACGAGTGGTTCACGCACTAGCCAGAGCGTTGCCGTGCAACCAAAGACGATGCTCACCACCCATTCGCCACGCGTAAAATTACCGAGCTTTTGCAGCTCCTTGGTAATCGCCTCTCGGCTGTTAGGGACCTCCGCATTGGGCAAACGATACAAGCACTTGGTCAGTAGCAGCCAGGCACAAATCAAATAAACAACCGAAACCGGCACCGCGAACAACATCCAGCGGGCGAAGCCGATATCCACCTCGTATTTGTTGGC
>JBGSHH010000225.1:0-6164 GCA_041752355.1 Pirellulaceae bacterium
AGAACGAAATCGTAGAGGACCAGACCGAACAGTTCGCCCATCCAACCGACAGGCTCAAAGAACGTCGAGATGATGTAGTACATCCACCATGCCAGAAGCAAGAATGGAATGGCGATACATCCCGCTCCAATCCGTGAACCAAGTTGATCCGTTTCTGGAAAGAGTTCGTTTGTTGGCGAAGCATCGGAGCATTTATCGTCGGACGAAGGCATGCGTGAGGTCTCAGACGCCGCTTGTTTCCAACTACAAGATAAACTTGCTCAAGTCCTCATCGCCTGCCACGTCCTTCAATCGCTCGGTTACGTACTGAGCATCGATGGAAATTTTCGCGCCACGGCGATCGGAGGCCTCGTAGCTCAACTCTTCCAACAGGCGTTCCAGAATGGTGTATAACCGCCGCGCGCCGATATTCTGCGTCGTTTGGTTCACATGATGGGCGTAAGTCGCGAGCGAATCAATGGCGTCGTCGGTGAAATCGATCGTGACTCCTTCAGTCTGCAGCAGCTCCGCATACTGCCGTGTGAGCGAGTGTTGAGGTTCGCGTAGAATGCGAACGAAATCGTCCTTGGTGAGATCCTTCAACTCCACGCGAATCGGAAATCGCCCTTGCAATTCTGGCATCAAATCGCTGGGACGATGGCGATGAAACGCACCGGCGGCGATGAACAGAATGTGATCGGTCTTGATGTAGCCATATTTCGTTTGCACCGTGGTCCCTTCCACGATCGGCAACAAATCACGCTGCACGCCTTGGCGGGAAACATCGGCTCCTTTGCCATCACTGGCCACGACTTTATCAATTTCATCGAGAAAGATGATACCCAGCCCTTCCGCCAGCCCGATCGCTTGCTCATTGATCTTATCGGGATCGAGCAGTGCGTCGGATTCTTGATCGAACAACACCTTGCGAGCCTGAGCGATGGTTAGTTCCCGTCGGGTGGAATGTTTGGGCAGGATCTTTTCGAAGACCCCCTGCAAATCGCTTTCGACATTTTCCAAACCCATGCCGGTTAGCAGCATGGGCTTGGCTTTGTGTTCGATGACGAGTTCCACTTTACGATCTTCCAAATCGCCTGCATGCAGCATGGCTTTCATCTTGGCGCGGGTCCGCTCGTAATGCTCGACCGTGTCGCGCTCGGCGGTGTTTTCGTCGACGGCGCTATATGTCACTGGCCGTGGCGCGAGCATATCGACTAGACGCTCGTTGACGCGGTCTTCGGCTTCTTGCGCGACATGCTTGCGCTCCACATCGCGCACCAGCACGATGGCGTTCTCGACGAGATCGCGCACCATGCTTTCCACATCGCGGCCGTAATAGCCGACTTCGGTGTACTTCGTCGCTTCCATCTTGCGGAACGGCGCGCCGGGCCATGTCGCCAGACGTCGCGCGATCTCCGTCTTGCCCACGCCGGTGGGGCCAATCATGAGGATATTCTTGGGCGAGACATCGGCCTGCATCTCCTCCGGCAATTGCTTGCGTCGCCAACGATTGCGTACGGCGATGGCGACGGCGCGTTTGGCGTCGCCTTGCCCCACGATGAAGCGATCGAGTTCGGCGACGATCTCGCGCGGCGTGAGTTCCTTCTGTTCCAGCGACTGCCCTGGGCTCACGTTTCGCACGCTAAGTCCTCCACCGCAATGTTCTGATTTGTGTAGATGTCAATTTCGGCTGCAATCGCGAGCGATCGCTTGACAATTTCCAAGGCGGACAACTCGGTGTTGCCCAGCAAGGCTCGCGCCGCCGCCAGGGCATAGTTGCCGCCGGAGCCAATGCCGATGACGCCATCGGTCGGTTGGATGACGTCGCCGGTGCCGCTAATGAGTAGCGTATGGCGGGCGTCGGAGGCCGCGAGCAACGCTTCCAAGCGTCGCAGCGCGCGATCGGTCCGCCACTCTTTTGCCAACTCCGTCGCAGCGCGGGGCATGTTACCGGGATAATCTTTCAGCTTGGCATCGAAGCGTTCCAGCAGCGCGAATGCGTCGGCGCTCGATCCGGCGAAGCCAACCAGCACTTTACCATCGGCCAATTTGCGCAGCTTCATCGCGTCGGCCTTCAGGATCGCTGTCCCCAGCGTCACCTGACCATCGCACCCCATCGCCACGCGCCCCTGATGACGGACGGTGAGAATGGTTGTGGCATGTATTTTCATTATGAAAACTCCCTACCGCGATTGTCGCCGATCAGAGCCGTTTGTCCAAGTACGGTAGGTCCGCCAAGGTGCGCCCCAACCAACAGACCTCCGCTCGGCGAGCGGGGTCTACTTTTTCGCCATCGGATTCGCTATCTTGCCAACATGAATGCTGAGAATCCCGTCGCTCCCGTACGTAGTCCCGAATTGTTGTCGCGCCAGGACTGCGCGCTACTAGTGGTGGATGTTCAAGACAAACTGATTCGCCATATCCCCGACTATGCCCGCGTGGTGTGGAATATTGGTCGGCTGCTCGATGGTGCGAAACTGCTGGGCGTGCCAGCATTGGCGACCGAGCAATATCCGCAAGGGCTGGGGGGCACGGTGGCGGAACTAGCGGATCGTCTGATGGATCGCCCCGCCAAGACTGCGTTTAGTTGCGCTGGTTGCGAAGAAGTCATGCAAATGTTGGGCGCGACTGAGCGGAAGCAGGTGTTGGTCGTCGGCATTGAGGCGCATGTGTGTGTATTGCAAACCGTGCTCGATCTCGTATCACAAGGATATCGCGTTTACGTGGCGGTCGATGCCGTGGGTTCGCGATTTGAACTCGATCGAGAGATAGCGCTGCGTCGCTTAGAAGCATGTGGCGCGTCGCTGGTGACGACAGAAATGGCGCTGTTTGAATGGTGCCAAACCGCCAGCGCGGCAGAATTCAAGTCCCTTAGCGCGCTGGTGCGTGAAACGTCGCCGGAAGTCTAATGCGGCGCTGGTAAACTACGATCATTCACTCCAAGGCTTTTCCATGTCGCTCCCTCCGCCACTCAATCCACCCATTCGCACGCTCCTGGGACCCGGCCCCAGCGACATACACCCACGCGTGTTGCAAGCGATGGCGAAGAACACCGTCGGGCATCTCGATCCGTACTATCTGGAATTAATGAACGGCTTGCAACAGATGTTGCGGACGCTCTTTCGCACCAAGAACGACATGACGATGGCCGTTAGCGCCACCGGCTCGGCAGGCATGGAAGCCACAGTCGTCAACTTGATTGAACCGGGCGATTCGATGGTCGTGTGCGTGAATGGCGTGTTCGGCGGACGTATGTTGGATGTCGCCCAGCGGGCGGGCGCAATTGTGACGAAAGTCGAGCGACCTTGGGGTGAAATCTTTACGCCTGAAGATCTGAAAGAAGTACTCGCGAAAGCGAAGCCGAAAGTCGTGGGCATCGTGATGGCGGAGACTTCGACGGGCGCATGGCAACCGATTGAAGAGATTTCCAAGCTGGTACACGACGCTGGCGCCATGCTGTTGGTCGATGCCGTCACATCACTAGGTGGCGTGCCGGTTGAGGTCGACGCCTGGAACATCGACGCCATTTATTCTGGTTCGCAAAAGTGCCTCAGTTGCCCACCCGGTTTGTCGCCTGTGTCCTTTGGCCCGCGCGCGATGGAGGTGATTCTGTCGCGAAAGACGAAGGTGCAAAGTTGGTACCTCGACGTTTCGATGCTCGCGAACTACTGGGGACAAAACCGCGTTTATCATCATACCGGCCCGATCAATATGTCGTACGGCTTGTACGAAGCGGCACGCATTGTTTTGGAAGAGGGAGAAGAGGCTTGCTTCGCGCGGCACATGCGCAACCATCGCGCGCTCAAGGCTGGCCTGGCGGCGATTGGGATTCAATATTCCGCGCAAGAAGGGCATCAACTGCCGATGCTCAATGCCGTACACGTGCCGGCTGGTGTCGATGATGCCGCCGTACGCGGCGCGCTGCTGAATCGTTTTGGAATTGAAATCGGTGCGGGACTTGGCGCGTTCAAAGGCAAGGTATGGCGGATCGGTCTGATGGGCTACGGTTCGCGTGCTGCGAACGTCTTGCTGTTTCTTTCCGCGCTGGAACAATTGCTGGCCGAGCAGGGCTACGCTTTTGCGCATGGTGCCAGCATCGTCGCCGCGAACGCGAGTTATGCGGTATAAACTCCAGCGATCACGACCGCCAGTAAGATGACCAGCAGCACCATGCCGAAGCAACCGCCGCGTTGCTGGCTCAATCCCGCTCTCTCCGCCATTTCTTCGACCGCGCGTTTCGAGTCGGCGAGTCCTTTGCCGGTGCGCTCTCGATAAAGTTTGATGGCGTCGAGTTTTCGCCCCAGACGCAGGTACTCCATTACCTGGGCTTGCCAGTCGCCTTCTTCCACCACCGGCGACGGCATGGTGGCGAGCTGCGCCCGCATTCGATCGACATAGTCCTTCGATTCTTTCAGGCCTATTTTCGTGGCGTCTTTATAAAACTTCACCGCCGGGATGTATTCGTCACGACGGAGCAGATGCCGAATCTGCTCGTCCAAATCGTTGTCTGGGGTCTGGGAAACCTTCATCACCGGTGTATGCGACGCGCCGCAGTAGTTGCAAAACGTGGCGTCGTCTTTCAATGTCGTTTTGCAGTTTGTACAGGTGGCCATGCTAGCGGTTCTCCGTCGTGATTGACCCTGGCGGCGTTTCCAATCTTACCTTGTTTGCCAAATTCTCGGGGTCAAAAAATATTTTGACCATACGGTAACCATTCACGCTAGCACCGCAGAGTGCAGTGGAGGCGGGGAGTGCGGAGCGGGCGGGGCGGTTAAAGAGATGAGGGCAGGAGCAGCGAGGGAGGCGGGGTGTCGCCGAGGTGGGCGAGCAGCGATTGCTCTAGAAAGGCCAGCAGAGGACGACCTTGTTGACGACAAGTCGCAATCGTGGTCCAGATCCGCTGGCACCAGTTGCGGCCCCGCAAGCTGCGCGTCCCTTGCGTTACTTTGCGGTCGATCACCACATGGCGTAATGCCTGTTCAGCCGCATTGTTCGTCGGCTCAAGTCCCGGCTCGTGCGTGAAACGCAGGTACTGCTTCCCATGCTTCACGAACCGCCGGACCACATTCCAGGCCAGCTTCGTCGTCGGCACACGGTCGGTCACCACACGCTCCAGTCGCTGACCTTGAGCGATGAGCGCCGCGCGCCAAGCGGTCTCTGCCAACGTGTCGCGCGGCGCATGCCACAACTGGAACAACGTTTTCAACTCCACCAACAACTCGCCTGCGAATTGACGGTCTGATTCTTCCAGCGACTCGCCCAGGAACTTCACGTCGCGAATGAAATGCGCCAGGCAGAACTGCGCATCGGCGCGAGGATGCGCGTCGAGATAAGAGCGATAGGCGCTGTAATAATCGGCCATCAATGTGCCAGCGAAGTCGCTCCCTAGCACCTGGTTCAGAACCTCCGTGCTCCGCGTCGGATCGATGTGAAACAGCGTGAACTGCGGCGCACGAAAGACCCAGGTCCACTGCCACTGGCCATTTTCGCGATGACTGGTTTCATCGATATTCACCGACAATTCCTGGGGAATCTGTCGGCGCAATTCGTCGTGCGCAGGCTGTAAGCTCTGGGCCACTTTTTGACAGGCATTGACCAATGTGCCAGTGGCCAGCGCGAGCCCGCAGGTCTCGCGCAAGAACTGCTGAATGGTACGAAAGCTGGCGTGGCACGCTCCCTTGAGATACGCGATCAGCGTCGTCAGCCGTGGACCACACAGACCCGACTCCACCACTTGCGGCGCAATGGGCTTCGTGAAGTCCGCCTGACACGCGTGACAACGGCAAGTGCAACTCAGGTGCTCGGTGACGAGTGTGGGCTTCGCCACCCACTCGACTTGCTGGACCACCTGCGCCGGCTGAAGGAGTTGCTCGACTGGCCCGCCACACTGCGGACACAATTCATGCACATGCCGCTCGACCGCCTCGATTTCGTGTGGCGCAAACGGCGTTCGTTGTTGCGGAGCGTGTCCCTCTTGCCCGCCCCGGCGACGCTGACCGCGGGCGAACTTCTTCGGCTTGATGATGTCGGACGAAGGGGGCTTGGATGAGTTGCCTGAATCTTTCTTGGAGCCGCGCAATTCTTCCTGCAGCTGTTTGACCTGTGTTTCTGCCTTGATCGCCCGTGCTTGCAATTGCGACAGCTTGAGTTCCAACCGTTCGACATGCTGCATGAGTTCCGCGTAA
>JBGSHH010000226.1:0-15935 GCA_041752355.1 Pirellulaceae bacterium
CCAGGCAAATTGGTGGCGAAGCGGCCATGCGTCGCTTTGTAATTCGAGCGCGGATCGAGTTCGACACCAATGGCGTCGGCCAGATATTGCTCGGGTCCCAAGAAGCCCATCGCCAGTAGAATCAGTTCGGCTTCCCAAACCTTCTCGCTGCCGGGCACCTCTCGCATGGTGAACTTGCCATTGTCGTTGATCCATTCGACTTCGACGGTTTTCACACCTTTGAGATTGCCTTGGCCATCGTCGAGGAACTCCTTGGAGAGAATGCAGTAGACGCGCGGATCCTGGCCGAATTTCGCTTCGACTTCGGTATGCCCGTAGTCGCTACGTTGAATCTTCGGCCACTGCGGCCAGGGGTTATCGGTGGCGCGCTCCTTGGGTGGCTTGGGCAGCAGTTCGAAATTCACCAGACTCTTGCAGCCATGTCGCATGCTGGTGCCGATACAGTCGCAGCCCGTATCACCACCTCCGATGACGATCACGTTCTTATCACGCGCGGAAATATACTTGCCATCGCCTAGCGCGCTATCAAGGAGGCTTTTAGTATTGGCGGTCAGAAACTCCATCGCGAAGTGCACGCCGTTGAGTTGACGCCCGGGTATCGGCAAATCGCGCGGCTTGGTGGCGCCGGTAGCTAACAACAGCGCGTCGTGTTCAGCGTGCAGTTTCTTAGCATCGACATTCACACCCACATTGGCGTTGGTGACGAAATTGACCCCCTCCTCCTTAAGCAGATCGACGCGGCGCTGGACGACTTCCTTGTCGAGCTTCATGTTCGGAATGCCGTACATCAACAGGCCGCCGATGCGGTCCGCCCGTTCGTAGACGGTGACGGTGTGACCCGCTTTGTTAAGTTGCGCCGCTGCAGCCAGTCCGGCGGGACCGCTACCAACAATGGCCACCTTTTTGCCAGTGCGATTGATGGGGGGCTGAGGCACGACCCAGCCTTCGGCGAAGCCGCGATCGATAATCGCGTTCTCGATGTTCTTGATGGTAACCGCCGGCTCGATGATGCTCAGAACGCACGCGCCTTCGCACGGCGCGGGACAAGCGCGGCCGGTGAACTCGGGGAAGTTGTTGGTCTTGTGGAGGCGATCGAGCGCTTCTTTCCAACGCCCTTGATAGACCAGATCATTCCATTCAGGAATGAGGTTATCAATGGGACAACCGGTGGCCGATTGGCAAAACGGCACACCGCAATCCATGCAGCGCGCACCTTGCGTCTTGAGATGCTTCTCGTCCGGCTGCGTGAAGATTTCGCCGTAGTCTTCCAATCGCGCTAGCGGCAAGCGATACGGCACCGCCTTGCGAGGAAATTCTTTGAATCCGGTGGGCTTGCCCATGTTGTTCACTCCGCTCGATCTGTCAATTTGCGTTTGGATGGTTGGCGAACGACCGCTGGCGTTTGCTTCGCAGGCAGGTCGTCGGCTTCGTGTACGTATTGCCACAGGCGTTCCACCAACTCGGTGAAGGCGTCGATCACGCCCACGCGATCTGGTAAGTGGCTAGCCTCAGGGGCAGTATTGTTATTGGCCATGATGATTAGGCACTCCATGCACGACGGCTTCGGCTTCTTCGTCGTGCCGCGCTCGCTCGGCGAGCACCCGTTTATAGTCCGTCGGCATCACCTTCACGAATTTATCGAGCACGGAAGGCCATTCATTGAGAATGCGCCGCGCGGCAACGGAGCCCGTGCGTTCTTCGTGTTGTTCGATCAAATCGAGCAGTTCGCCGACATCGTTGCTGCTGACGACTGGTTCGAGTTCGACCGTTCCTAAGTTGCAACGCGTGATGAAGTCCTTATCGGCGTCCCAAACGTAAGCGATGCCACCCGACATACCTGCGGCGAAGTTGCGGCCCGTGGGACCCAAAATCACCACGCGTCCGCCGGTCATGTATTCGCAACCATGATCGCCCACCCCTTCAATGACCGTATGCGCGCCGCTGTTGCGGACGCAGAATCGCTCCGCGGCGCGACCGTTGAAGAAGGCGTAGCCACTGGTAGCGCCATACAAGCAGACATTGCCAACGAGAATGTTTTCTTCGGCGACGAACGTCGAGTTCTTCGGCGGATAGATGACGATACGACCGCCGCTTAAGCCTTTGCCGACATAGTCATTCGCGTCCCCTTCGAGCTCAAACGTCACACCACCTGCCAGCCAGGCACCAAAACTCTGCCCGGCGGAGCCATGGAACTTGCCGTGGATCGTCCCTTCAGGCAAGTAGTCGCCGCCCCAGCGCTTGGCGATGCGATAGCTGAGCGTCGTACCGACCGTACGATTGGTGTTAATGATCGGCAATTCGAATTCGATCTTCGCCTGCGACTCGATGGCGGCTTCGCAAAGCTCGATAATCTTGTTGTCGAGGGCCAGTTCCAGGGAGTGATCCTGCTTCTGCGTGCAGACCACTTCCACATCGGGACGCGGCTTACGGGCGGGAGCGAGGATCGGCGCGAGGTCGAGACCTTCTGCTTTCCAATGTTTGAGCGCGGCGTCGGTCTCGAGCAGGTCGGTGCGACCGACCAAATCGATGAACTTGCGAATGCCCAGCTCCGCCATGATCGAGCGGGCATGTTCCGCCACCATGAACAAGTAGTTGATGACGTGTTCCGGCTGGCCGGTGAACTTCTGCCGCAGCACGGGATCTTGCGTGGCGATGCCGACCGGGCAGGTGTTGAGATGACACTTGCGCATCATGATGCAACCCAGCGTCACCAGCGGCGCGGTCGAGAAACCCATCTCCTCGGCGCCCAGCATGGCCGCAATCACCACGTCACGACCCGTCTTGATTTGGCCATCCGTTTGGAGTGTCACGCGGCTTCGCAAATCGTTGAGGACCAGCGTCTGATGCGTTTCCGCGATGCCAAGTTCCCAAGGCAAGCCGGCGTGCTTGATGCTGGTCAACGGTGAAGCACCGGTGCCGCCGGTATCGCCGCTGATCAGAATATGATCGGCATACGCCTTGGCGACGCCGGAAGCGATGGTTCCGACGCCAACTTCCGAAACCAACTTCACGCTGACGCGTGCTTCGGGATTGGCGTTCTTCAAATCATGGATCAGTTGCTTAAGATCCTCGATGGAATAAATGTCGTGATGCGGCGGCGGGCTAATTAAGCCAACGCCCGGCGTGCTATAGCGGATGCGGGCGATGAACTCATCGACCTTATGTCCCGGCAACTCGCCACCTTCGCCAGGCTTGGCACCTTGCGCCATTTTGATTTGCAGTTCGTCAGCGTTGGCGAGGTAATTGATCGTGACGCCGAAACGCCCCGACGCCACTTGCTTGATCGCACTGCGTTTGCTGTCGCCGTTGGGCAATCGAACGAAACGCTCTGGATCTTCGCCTCCTTCGCCTGTGTTTGACTTGCCGCCAATACGATTCATGGCGATTGCTAAAGTTTCGTGCGATTCCGCCGAGATGCTGCCAAAGCTCATGGCGCCGGTGCAGAAGCGCTTGACGATATGAGCGGCAGGCTCCACTTCATCGAGTGAAATAGCGTTGCCAGTCTGCTTGAACTTGAGCAAGCCACGGAGCGCGCAGGAGCGGGTCGCTTGTTCATCGACATGCTTAGCGAATCGCCAATAGGCGGCGGCTTCGCCGGTGCGGGCGGCGACTTGCAGTTCGGAAATCGACTGCGGATCCCACATATGGCGCTCCCCTTCGGCGCGCCAATGGAACTCACCCGGATTGGAAAGCACATGCAGTTTCTGATCGACGCGCGTCGGATAGCCGATCTCGTGGCGGCGCATCGATTCTTGCGCCAGCACGTTGAAATCGATCCCCTGAATGCGACTGGCCGTGCCAGCGAAGCAGCGATCGACTACATCGTCGTTGAGACCGACCGCTTCGAAAATCTGCGCGCCTTTATACGATTGCAGCGTCGAGATACCCATCTTCGACATCACCTTCAGCATGCCTTTGGCGGCCGCTTTGAGGTAGGTGTGCGTGGTTTTGTCGTCGCTATACTCTTCCGGCAACAGGCCATCGCGCTTGGCTTGCCAGAGCGATTCAAATGCCAGGTAGGGATTGATTGCGTCGGCGCCGTAGCCCACGAGCAAGCAAAAGTGATGCACTTCGCGCGCTTCGCCGGTTTCCAACACAATGCCGATTTGCGTCCGCTTCGCCTTGCGCACCAGGTAATGATGCACGCCACCGCTGACCAAAAGCGCGCTCATGGGAATGCGTGTGGCGCTCATCGCCCGATCGGACAAGATCACCAAGGCGTGACCGTCAGCGATCGCTTGTTCCACCTCGGCACAGACACGATCGAGCGCCGGCAACATGCCCGCTTCTCCTTCGCTCTTGTCCCAGGTGATGTCGATGGCCTGGGCGGTCCAACCGCGATAATCGACATGCTTGAGCGCGGCGAGTTCCTCGTTGCTGAGGATCGGATGCGGAATCATCAAGCGGTGCGCATGCTGCTCCGTTGTTTCGAGCAAATTGCGCTCCGGGCCGATGTAGCACTCCAGCGACATGATCACTTCTTCGCGGATCGGATCGATGGGCGGGTTGGTGACTTGCGCGAAGAGTTGCTTGAAATAGTCGTACAGCATACGGGGCTGATCGCTAAGCACCGCTAGTGCGGAGTCGTTCCCCATCGAGCCGATCGGGTCGCGCTTCTCTTTGATCATCGGCAGCAGCATGAACTGCAACGTTTCCGTCGTATAGCCGAAGGCTTGCATCCGCTCCATCAGCGTTTCCGGATTGAAGCCATGCGCGTCTTCTTGCGGCGGCAAGTCCTTGAGCTGGATGCGTTGCCGCTGCAACCATTCGTTGTAGGTGCGGCGCGTAGCGATGTCTTTTTTTACTTCTTCATCGGGAATGAGCGTGCCTTGTTCGAAATCGACCAGGAACATCCGGCCAGGTTGCAAGCGACCTTTCTCTTTGACGATGGTGGGATCGACCGGCAGCACGCCGACTTCGCTGGCCATGATGACGCGATCATCGTGCGTGATGTAATAGCGGCTGGGACGCAAACCGTTGCGATCGAGCACCGCGCCGATGTAGCGGCCATCGGTAAACACGACCGACGCCGGACCATCCCACGGTTCCATCAAGCAGGAGTGATACTCGTAGAAAGCGCGCTTATATTCCGGCATCGATTCGTGATTCTGCCACGCTTCGGGAATCATCATCATCATGGCTTCGGGCAACGAACGACCGGCGAGCAGCAGCAGTTCCAGCACATTATCGAACGTGCCGCTATCGCTGGTGCCGACATCGATCAAGGGCAAGAGCCGTTTGAATTCCTCGCCGAATAGCTCGCTCTTCATCATGCCTTCGCGGGCCATCATCCAATTGATGTTGCCGCGGAGCGTGTTGATTTCGCCATTGTGACTCATGAAGCGCATCGGTTGCGAGCGCGGCCACGAGGGAAACGTGTTGGTGCTGAAACGCGAATGGACCATCGCCAAATGCGACGTATATTCCGGATTCTGCAAGTCGAGATAATAGCGCTTCACCTGATCCGAAGTGAGTTGCCCCTTGTAGATGATGATGCGACTCGACAGGCTGGAAATGTAATACGAGCTCTTTTGCTTGAGCGCTGTGGCGGCCACCGCGTGATAGGCTTGCTTGCGAATCAGAAACAATTGCCGGCAGAAGGCGGTCCGGTCGATGTTCGGATTCGCGCCGATGAAGACTTGTTCGATGACCGGCTCCGTCGCCAATGCCGAAGGACCGATATCCGCGCCGGTGCTATCGGTGGGGACCTTGCGCCAGCCAATCAATTGTTGCCCTTGCACTTCGACGTAGCGCTCGATGATTCCTTTGCAGGTGCGGCGTTCGTCGGGATCGCGCGGCAGAAACACCTGGCCGACGGCGTAGTTGCCTTCCTCTGGCAATTCGGTCTTGAACTCATCGCGCGCAATGCGGCGGAAGAACGCATCGGGGAGCGCAGTGAGAATGCCGGCACCGTCGCCGGTGTTCTTTTCGCAGCCGCAAGCGCCGCGATGATCCATGGCGGAAAGCATTTGGAGCGCGTCGAGGACGATTTGATGGCTCCTTTGGCCTTTGATGTGTGCTACAAAGCCCACACCGCAGCTATCTTTCTCGTTGGCCGGATCGTACAAGCCATGCTTCTCAGGGAAGTCGGGATACATCGCGCTGGTCATAGTTTCACCGTCTCAATCAAAGGTCGCTGAATTGCGATTTGTTTCTGGAGGTCGCGGAGCAAATCGCCGGTTAAGCTTTTGCTTTTGCGGCCGTGCCTGCCGCCGCGAAGCCCGCATCGTCCGTGTCGTACGATGCTTCGGCATCACTATCGGCATCGAGTTCCGTTTTGCCGAACGACCATTCCGAAGCAGGAGAATCAGCGGGAGATGAGGATGTCGTTTCGGCTTGTAACAACTGCATGAATCGTCGGGCGGTCTTGCCTAACTCTTTACCACGTCGCACCACAATACCTACTGGACGCACTAGTTCCACACCTGAGAGCGGAATCGCCACCAGGGAACCAGCCGCCACTTCGCGTTCGACCGTCGGGAGCGGCAAGAGGCTCACGCCGGTATCGATTTCAATTGCCCGCTTAATCGTTTCGATGTTGTCGAACTCCATCACCACATTCACTTCCACGCGGGCGTTGGTTAGCGCGCGATCGATCTCGCGGCGAATCTCCAAGTCGGCATCGAAGCTCACCATCGCGACATTGTGCAAATCTTCGAGGCGCACCTTGCTTTGCCCCGCCAAGCGATGCTGGGGCGAACAGACGAAAACCATCGGCTCCTCGCGCCAACGAATCGCCTTCATCGTCCGCGACGATTTCGGATAGCTCACCAAGCCCAAATCGACGAGGTCGTTCTCGACCACATCGTAGACTTCGAGCGGATGCTGATACTGCAGGCGGACATTCGCGCGCGGATGTAGCGTCATGAACTCTTGCACGATCTTGTTCATGTGGCTGAGGCCGACGGAATAGATCGAAGCCACCGTCACGCGCCCCGCTACTTCCTCGTGCAGCGTCTTGACTTCTTCTTCCAAGGCGTAATAGCGCTGCACCAGCTTGCGACATCCTTCGTAATATGTCTCGCCTTCGGGCGTGAGGACGAAAGGGCGCTTGGACCGATCGATGAGCTTCACGCCCAGATGCTCTTCCAGATGATGCACCATCTGGCTGGCTCCGGATTGCGAAATACCATTCTCATCTGCCGCGCGGGAGAAGCTCCGCCGACCAACGACATCGCAAAAAACCTTGAGCGATTTAACGTGCATGTTGGGTGAAGCTTCAATTAAGAATTCAAATATCTCACGTGTGCGAGATTAACATTAAGCATATTACAATAGCTAGGTTATCGGCCGTGGTCAACATAAAACCTAATGATAAGGCGGCGGCCTATCACGCTAGGCGATCTCAATTCTGGGCATCAGTCGACGCAAAGCGTTTTGCAGAAACATGTTATAGAAATTACAGATAGCGCCTGCGTGATTCCTAATGGAGGTACTGTTACAAGCTGAAAGAGTCGCTGTAGCAGTGGACAGAATGTCGAATCCGATGGTTCGCGGCAAAACGATGAGCCGGTCTGGCACTCGTTTCTAACGCTTTTGACGAGACAATCGGCGTTGCCAGTGCCGGGGGAGCCTCACGGCCCTGTTTGAAATCGCGCTTCCCCCGAAAGTTGCGGGAAACTGCAAGGGCGAAGTCACCGCCATTCACAGCAAGTGAACTACGGTTGCTTAACGGATCGGGCAGCGGGACGGGCCGCTTCGAACGTAGCGTTGAGTGCGAGCAAGCTGCCGGTCGCTCGCAACATGCTGGTGTCGAATTGCTCGAACTATCGCAACAAATCCATGGACTGGTTGCCCAGTTCCAAGTGTAAGAAAAGCGTTAGAAACCACCTTCTTGGTTATAGGTGTCGAACTCGCTGTAGCGCTCCGGGGCTTTGTTCTCAAAGCGGGTGAAGTCGCGCTTCCAGATCAAATCGACATCGCCCACCGGCCCATTACGTTGCTTGGCGCAGATGATCTGCGCCAGGCCGGCAAATTGCTGGGCGTCGTCGCCGCGATGATAGTATTCCTCACGATGCACGAACATCACCACGTCGGCATCCTGCTCGATCGCGCCCGATTCACGCAAGTGGGAAAGCCGAGGAATGTTATCTTTGCCGGATTCGGTTTGCCGATTAAGCTGTGCGAGGCAAAGAATCGGCACTTGCATCTCGCGTGCGAGACCCTTCAAACGACGCGTCATGCGGGCGACCTGTTCTTGCCGAGGATCTTTGGGATTGTCCGGTTCGCATAGCTGCAGATAGTCGATCACGATCAGACCAAGTCGCCCTTCACGGCGGGCGATGCGTCGCGCGCCGGCGGCGATCTCCGTCACCGTACGACCAGGCGAGTCATCGACGAACAACGGTGCGGAACTGATCTCGCCTGCCTTTTCAACCAGCCGCATACGATCTTCCTTGCTGATCGTGCCGTTGCGAAGTTGATGGCCGTTGACGTGCGCGTAGGAACAGAGCAAACGATCGGCCAATTCGATCGCCGACATTTCCAAGCTCACAAACAGCACCGGCACGCGTGACGTCACCGAGACATACTCAGCAATATTCATGGCGAACGCGGTCTTGCCCATCGAAGGTCGCGCGGCGAGCACAATCAACTCGCCGTTGTGTAAACCGCCTGTCATGGAGTCGAGATCGGTGAAACCGGTATCGACGCCCCCTTGAGTATGTTCACCACGCATGCGGGCATCGATGCGCTCCATCGCGTCGTGCAGCACGCTGGTAATGTCTTTCACGGTCGAGCCACTGCGGCGATCGAGGATGCCGAAGATTTTCTGTTCCGCTTGACTGACAAGTTGCGTGGCGTCTTGCGACTCATCGTAGGCGTCGCGCAGAATTTCCGTGGTCGCGGTAATCAGCGAACGATAGGCGGCCTTGTTCTGGACGATCTCCGCGTAGTACTTGGCATGCGCCGCGTTAACGACCGAATCGACCACTTTTCCCAGATACGCCAGTCCGCCGACCGTATCGAAATCGCCCGCCATCTTCATGTGTTCGATCAAGATCGTCGGATCGATCTTCTTGCCGGATTCGTACAACGCCAGCATGTGCTTGAAGAGCTTTTGGTTGGCGTCGTCGTAGAAATCGTCGGCGCGCACGATCAGCGCGACATCGTCGATCACTTCAGGCAGTAACATGATGCTTCCCAGCACGCCAATTTCCGCTTCCAAATTGACTGGCATCTGGCGTTCGAACATGTTGCCCGTGGTTTCGGGGCGGGCAAAAGGCTTATCGGTGCGGCGCGTGGTGGCCATGATTGCGGGCTTTCGGCGATCGAGTCGACTACTGGGGGAAAGGCATTCCTTCCCCACCAAAAACAATGCTCGTCTCTAGCAACGGGAGCGTTATCGTAGCGGCATTCGCGCGCGTCGAAAACGCGGCAGGCAGAGATTGTGGCGAAAGGCATCCTGGCCACAAATTCTAAGTGGTGGCGGGGGTCGGTGCCGCCTGTGAGCTTTTGCCGGGAATTGCCTTGGCGGGGTCGAGCATCGCGTCGATCTTTTCGAGCAATTGATCGCGGCGGAAAGGCTTGTAGAGTACCGCCTGAGCGTGTAACCCGGCCTGGCGGCATTTGACGATCGAATGACCGGGATCGTATCCGTAACCGGTCATGAGGAGCATCGGAACGGACGTCATAATCTCTTGCAGTTTACACAACACGCCGTAACCGCTCATATCAGGCAGGCGAATGTCGCAAATGATGACGTTGTACGGGGCATAGTGATCGCTGCTGCGTACCATCGAAACCGCTTCCACGCCATCGTGGGCCGTTTCGACAATACACCCCAAGCGTTCGAGCAAAGCGTGGGCAGCGCCGCGGACGCTTTCGTCCTCGTCCACCACCAGCACGCGCACGCCCCGCAGGTGCGGATGCTCATCCATCTGCACGCCCGCCGGCACCGCTTTGGCCGTCGTGAGCTTTTCGCCGACTTTGGTAATCGCCTGCTTCATATCGCGAGCGTTGCGGAGGATGCGTTGCAAGCGTTCGACCACTTGCGGCTCGTGGCCGATGTAACGCTCCATAACGTTGACGGCATCGTTGAGGATCTCGTCGACCGGCAAGGCCACTGCGCCGTGAATCGCTTCCACACTTTCGAAGCAGGCGTTGGCTTGCTGCGCGACGAGCAACTCGAGCGTGTTGAGCGCGAGTGCGACGTCGCGCGAAAATATTTCCAGGAATTGCAGATCACTCTCGGTGAAAGCACGCGGCTCGGGACTTTCCACGTTAAACGTGCCAATGACCTGGTCGTGCAATATCAGTGGCACGGTGAGCGAACTCTTGGCTCCTTTGAAACCTTCTAAGTAGAGGGGATCTTCCGTTGTATCTTCGCAGAGATAGCTTTTGCCTGTCGAAGCAACAAAGCCGGTGACACCGTTGTTCTGCGGACGGGCGAAGAGTTGTCGATCGGTGGCTTCTTGATCGAGGCCTACCGCCAGGAGGGGTGTGAGCGCACCACTGGCCTGATCCAGCAAACGAATCTCGACAACATCGAAGTTCAGCAAGTCTTGCGTGTAGTGCAGGATATTCTGTTTGAGCAGATCGATGCGGTCTTCCACATCCATCTGAAAGACTTCCTCGGCGGTGAGGTTGGAGAGTTCGACGCCCGCCTTGTGTATCGCGGCGAGCTTCTGCTGCTGCAGCATTTCGGCGGTAACGTCGCGAATCGTCACGATCAGATGTTGCGGAGCGGTGCTCGATTCCATTTCTTGCACCGGCGCGGCGTGCAATTGAAAGTAGTGATTCTCACCAGAGCGGAGCGTGGACGTACTGGGCTTGCGATTGCTCAGCGCGTTATGAAACGGCGAATAGTCGGGACCTAGAATTTCTGGACTGTGCAATGATTGATAGAAATTCTCGCCAATGACCTCGTCTTGCCCCGCCCATTTGCAGAAGCGGTCGTTCGCCCATTGAATGGTGTTTTCGGAGTCAATGAGGACCACACCATCCGGCATCCCTTCCAAAATTCGTTCGTTTTGGAGCAAGCGGCCCAAACGAAGGGCCTCGCCGAAATGGTCGGTGGTCACATAAACGCCGGCGAATTGTTCGCGGGCGAGTTGCGCGATGGCCCGTAAAGGATTGCGCACCACGACCACGTCGAAGGACTCGGTCAACTCGCTAGGGAGTTGAACTTTCCCTTCGCCCTGATCGTATACACACAAGATCTTGGGCTTCGCAGACAACCCCAAACTCCTCTTAAGGAAGGATGCCTCTGCTGGGATTATAGAACCATGCACAGTTGTGAACAACCGTAACGCAACAATCCCTCAGGGTGCTTGATCGGAATGCGCGACCCGAAAAATTCACCAAGCGTTACACTTCTCCGCGCTTTACCGAATTCTGGCAGGATGACGGTTTGGTGGGAGCGAACAGTTCTGATTTGCCGAGTATATAGTTAAGGTAGCACGCAGTTCAATAAAAATGTTAGCGTCAATCTTGCGATCTGCCGCCGAATGCTCTGGAGCTGGATACCGCCATCAGAAGTAGCTTGGGCCAAACGGCAATACATCGCTCTGCAATTTGCTTCGCTAGTCCTTTGAATCTGGTCGTTTCGTGGGCAGCGGAGGTCGCGAGGAAAATTTAGCGACATTTTGCTCGGTGGGCGGGATGAGTGCAGCTAATACTGAGTTAAGGGCAGATAATATGCCGGAAAGGGCGTCGTTCACTGAAGCGGGCTCCGGTATTAGTCACCATCAAATGGTTCGGTTTGCCTGCTATCACCGGCTAATTCCGCGGCGAAAGGACCAGTCGCAACCGCTCCCATTGCTCTTCGCACCGCACATCCGTGAACGCCGAGACGCTCATGCGAGAACCGAAATCCTCCCCTTCCGTGGGAAGCACATAGGCGTCGACGTCGCGCAACAAATGCTTCCCCATCCGTAAGTAGGGGATCGTGACTCGTCGCGCGGTGACATTGCGATCCTTCGACAATGTCAATCGCATGGTGGGAGCATTGACCGGGATCTCGATTCCTGCGGCCTCCGCCGCGCTGGCGGTAAGCAAGGTGGCTTCGGGACTGGATGTCCAACTGAAGGTGACGGGCGTGGTTTCATTCACGATGCTGGATACGCGAGGGCGCCCAGCGAGGTGATAGACAGGTACCCAATCGGTCAGCACCAGCGCTTCATAGTCCGCCAGTTTCGGCAGTTCATCGAGGTAATTCTTCGCCGGTCCCAAACGCTGTGTGGGTCCCAATTGCTTGAGCGCATTTTGGATTGCGGGTCGTTGGGCCAGGGCCAAATAGCTCTCGGACACTTGGGTGGCATCGCGCCGAATAGCCGCCAGCGACAACCATAAGGCGTGCCGCCTTCCGATCAGCGTGATCAGTTGCTGGCGTGTTTCCGGGTGATTGCCAAAGTCGGCAGGCGGAATCATCCGCGATCTTAGTGTTGTGAGGCGCCCGTTGATTTGCCGCCGCGCGGCGTCATCGAGTTGCGCATTACGTAGCGTCGCGTTGAGCGATGCTTCGGTCTGCTGAGCGGTGACGAACTGACGGGCATTTTGCTCGATCCGCTGCGCCAGTACCTCGTCCAAGAGAGCGATCGCTTGTCGGTGCTCCGGCAGCGCGTCGAGATTGGCGCGCAAGTCGTGTTCGAGGCGGTTGATCCAGATGTTCGTCGCGCCCAATCGCAGCAGACCGTGCTGCGCCAAAACGTCCCCCGGAGATGGCTCAGCGCCGGCGACCATCGCTGGTAGCCATAATGAGATCGCCAGCGCGAGCAGCCTGTGACACCACGAACTAGCTGTAAGACCATTCATATTCAGTCATTCTAGCGCCTCCTGCGACTTACGCGCCAACTATTTGTTGCCCGAATTTCGCTGATCGCGGGCCGCCTGATTGCGTCGCCCCCGCGCGGAAATATGCCCTTGAATGCTCTGTTCATGGGTTTTTGCGAGAATTGTTTTCTTAGATGTACCCTTCTTGCCAGCCGCAAACTTGGCCTGTTCAACCGGCGGAGCAACGAGTGCCTCCACATTGGTATTGGCTTTTTTCGAGCGTTCCTTCTTGGGAGCGGTCGAAGTGGATGGCTTGGCGGCGTGCTTGCGGGCGACGGGCTTCTTGGCAGCTTTCTTCTTGGCAGCTTTCTTTTTGGCCATGGGTCGTGTCTTCCTTGAAATGGGTGGAGCGGGAATGCGAATCGCAATCGGATGCTGCTTCAAGCTAAGCGTGTCGCGCGCTAAAGACAAGCATGTATCTTGCTCCAACAATATACAAACATGTTCCGCGGGAAAATGGTTTACGCAGTGGAGGCAAATCGGCTGGTCGTGTCCTTGCAGGTGTTGTTGCTCGACTTTTTGCGTAACAGCTCGGAGGGGACGGCTGAACCGCAGATCGGACAATTCACCCGGTGTTTTGGGGCATTCAACCTCGTTTTTTGCTCGCCGGCCTGCTGAGTAAATTTTCCGTTTCGCAATTCGGAGCGTCGCGGCCACTCTTTCACCTGAAATTGCCCGTAAGTATCATATCTGCTTGGTATTCTCTAGTTTCTGACCTCCCTGGACCACTCCCATGAAGCTCACCACCTCGCTCGCCGCCATCTTGGCGCTACTGTTTGTTTCTTTCACCCATGCCGTCGATGACGACGGTTTCAAGTCGCTATTTGATGGCAAGACGCTCGATGGCTGGAAGATCAATGAAAGCAAGGAAAGCTGGAGCGTGGAAGACGGCGCGATCAAGTCGCACGGCAATCGCAGCCACTTGTTTTATGTCGGCGATGACAAACCCTTCAAGGATTTTCATTTCGTCGCCGACGTCATGACCAAAATCAACAGCAACGCCGGCATCTTCATCCATACCAAGTGGCAGGACAGCGACTGGCCCAAGATTGGCTACGAATGTCAGGTCAACAACACGTTCAACAAGGACCCGCAGAAGACGGGGGGTTTGTATAACACCGTTAAGGTCCTCGAAGCTCCCGCAAAGGACGACGTCTGGTTCAAGTACGAAATCATCGTCAAAGGCAACCATGTTGACGTGATCATTGATGGCAAGAAGGTGGTTGACTACGATCAACCTGCGGACAAGAAGCAACCTGCCCTCAGCGAAGGGACGTTCGCCTTGCAAGCTCACGACCCCGGCAGCACCGTGTTCTTCAAGAACATCAAGGTGAAGCGTTTGGAGTAGCCAAGAGTGGGTAGTGTTTAGAAGCGACATAGGAATGCCCAGACGAAAAGTCTGGGCATTTTTCTTGCGCTGTGTATTGCCTCCCACTGCGCCCGATTGCGTCTAACCGTTTCTGAATCAAGTGGATTACGCCCCTCCAATCCGTTAGAATCAAAATCGCTTGCGGCAAATGGGCCGTGGGCGGTCCGGTTCGATCTGGAGGTGAACCCATGGATGTGGGTGGCGACCGTCTAGCGCGACGTCGGTCACAATCGCTGCTGCTGGCGAACAAGGTTCGCGGTCTATTTCGCGATCCGCACCGCTGGCTCGCCTTGCTTCTAGGCAGCTTCTGTTGCCTGCTTTCGGGCCCACTCTGGGCAGCCGATCAAATCGAAATCGCCGCCATGTTTCGCTCCGGCAAGTATGCCGATTGTGTCGCGGCCACCCACGAATTGCTCGAAGAAAATGGCCTGCTGGAAGGCATGCGCGTCCTCAAGCTCAAGTCGGAATTGACACTTGGGCGCTACGACGACGCCTTGAAAACGCTCGACGCTGGCCTGGAAAAATCCCCCAACAGCCTACAACTGCGCTGGCTGGGGCTGAAGGTCTGCCGCCTCCATAACGACACAGAGCGGGCGACCAAACTCGAAGCCGAGATGGTGGAGCTGCTCCAGCAATCGGCCTGGCGATACACCGACAGCGTGAACCAAATCACGATCGGGCGTTGGATGTTGAGCCAACATGTCGATGCCAAGAAAGTCCTCACTTCCGTTTACAACGAAGTCAAACGACGTCAACCACTCAACTTCGACGTGCAACTAGCCATCGGCGATCTGGCGCTGGAAAAGCACGATTACAAACTCGCTGGCGAAGCCTTTCAGCAAGCGGTCAAGCTCGATCCCGCGCAGCCTGACGCGCACTTCGGCATCGCACAAGCCTTCGCAGGCAGCGACTCCGAACGGGCGACCGCCGCGCTGGCCAAATCCTTGGAACTCAACCCGCATCACATCCCCAGCCTGTTAATGCTGGCGGACGAACATATCGACGCCGAACGTTATGAAGAGGCCGATCAAGCGCTCACGCTGGTGCTGGAAGTGAATCCGCAGCAAGCCGACGCGCTGGCCTATGGTGCGGTGCTCGCCCACTTGCGCAATCAGCCGGAGAAAGAACAGGAATTGCACGCCGCTGCTTTGAAGCATTGGTCCTCGAATCCGGCCGTTGATCACTTAATCGGTCGCAAGCTCTCGGCGAAGTATCGGTTTGCCGAAGGCGCAGAATATCAGCGCCAGGCGCTGAAGCTCGATCCGCAATCGCTGGAAGCAAAAGCGCAGCTCGCGCAAGATTTGCTGCGACTGGGCCAGGAAGAAGAAGGCTTGCAGCTGGCGGAAGCCGTCTTTCAACAAGACGGCTATAACGTGCTGGCGCACAACCTAGTGACGCTGCAGGCCAATCTAGCGAAGTTCCGCACGCTGGAAGCGGATGGACTGTTGGTGCGGATGGATGCGCGCGAGGCAGAGATTTATGGCGATCGGGTGCTAGGGCTACTGAAGCGTGCGAAGCATGACTTGTGCGCGAAATACGATGTCACGCTCGAGCAGCCCATCATCGTGGAGATGTTCCCTCGGCAACAGGACTTCGCGATTCGCACCTTTGGCTTGCCCGGCGGCTCTGGTTTTCTCGGCGTTTGTTTTGGCACAGTCATCACGGCGACCAGTCCCGCGGCGCAAGGTGCCAGTCCGTCGTGCTGGGAAGCGACGCTCTGGCATGAGTTTTGTCACGTCGTCACACTCAGCAAAACCAAGAACAAGATGCCGCGCTGGCTGAGCGAAGGCATTTC
>JBGSHH010000227.1:0-4129 GCA_041752355.1 Pirellulaceae bacterium
ACAGGCGGGCTTCGAAGAGTTCACGATAGCGCCGCCCGCACCCGCGCGGTTCTCGTGATCGATGCGATGCGCGGCATCCAGTCGCACGCGCGCCAGGCCAAACAAGCCTTCCACGGCGAGCTTGGACAGCTCGAGCGTGACCTTGATCTCGTCAAACGGCGCGCGGTCGGCGAATCGAAATCGAACCTGTGGATGAGCCATCGGTGCATTCCTACGATCAAGATGAATGGCGGCGAAGAATCTAATCGGATACATACGCCGTTGGCGACGGGACTGTCGGCGCTATCGTGAACTCTTCGAAGCCCGCCTGTACAAACGCAGGTTTACTGGCAGCTAGTAATCGCCGCCGCTGATGCCGTGAAAGTCCCAGATGCTTGGCCACCACGGCTACCGATCCGCTTTCCAGACGCTCGAAGAGTTGCCGCACCTGTGGGTCGACAGATTGAAGCGCCACAGCGACAGCATCCTGGTCGATGAATGTCTGCGACTCGGACGTGGTCGCATTGCCCAACCGTCGATCCGCATCGAATTGGGTGAGGACATCGGCCAGCGACGTGGTCTCCGTCGCTATCACCGGCTCAGCCAAAGACCGCTGAGGGAGCGTGGGCTGGCGCTTGTGTCGGCGACGCTCGCGCACTAGCGTTACGATGCCCGACTTGACGACGCGCGCCACAAATGTGTTGGGTGAATCGCCACGACTTTCGCCGGGCGTTGGGAGACGTCGAGACGTCGAGACGTCAACGGCGACTAAGTCGCCTGCGTGAACCAGATCTAAGATGCGATCTGGGCTAACGCTCAGGAATGCCGCGGCATACTTCGTGGTGCGTAGAGGCGTACGCAACGAGTCGTCCGGGGCGGGACGGGCAGACATGGACATGGCAGTTAGATTTGAAACGCTATCGTCTCGTAGCGTTGAGGTTGCCGCCTCAACTACCAGCTACATCACCTTCGGAGCAGGGCGAATCGACCGGTGCGACCGGTAGGCTTCTCACTCTAGGCTTCGATGACCTCAAAAAGCCATCGTGCCACTTCCCCAGCGAGTGGTTCGCCATTTCTAGCGAAGAACTGCTTTGGACGGGGAGGGCAGCTGGACCGGTTTCAATTGTGCAGGAACGGGATCTAAACGTCAATAACGGCAAATGTTTTATCGGCGAACGACCCGCACTTTTGTCCGACTCTTGGGCCTTTCTGTTACTGGCTTTACTGGTGCTAGCGGCTTGGCGTTCTTCTCGATCGGGAACAACCAGCGCCGCACGTGATCGGCAACAGCTCGCAGTCGATCGTCGCTGATCTCCTCTCGGCCATGCTGCCATCAGCGTGACCCATCAACACATTGGCTGCTTCAGGATCCTTGACACCGCCGGCAATGGTTCGATGGACGTGTCGCAACGTGTAAAACCCGATGCGCGGTCGGTGCAGGTCGAGATCGTTGAGCAGCTTGCGGAATTCCTTGGTGATTGGATTGTCGGCCCGGTCGTCTTTCGCCCACGCATCGCCGCAGCGAGTGACAAATACTAGCTTTTCCACGCCGGGCAGCTTTGGCGATGGTCGATTAAGTAGGTAGTCATCGATCGCAGCTAGTATTTCCGCCCAGATTGGGCAACGTCTTGCGACGCCGGTTTTCGGTCGCGGAAAATCTAGCCAGCCTTGCTTGATGGCCGATTGCGGTAGGTGGCCCACATCGCTGTTTCCCATGCCGCTGTTGATCGCCAACAGGATCATGGCTTTCATCGCAGGGCTGGCCTTGCCCAGCAAATCGCGGATATCTGCAGCGCTGAGCAGGTTCTTGCCGTGCTCGGCAACGTGTTTCGCCTTGTGGATGCGGAGGACTTTCTTCGTCGTCCGCTTAAACAGTGGGCCAAACCTAACAGGTCGATCGATCAGCCCTGCATCGAAAAAGTACTTGAACACCACGCGGGTGCGGTTCACTTCGTTGCCGACAGCCGTGACGCCCCAGCGCTTGGCGATGGTGGCTTTGAGCTTCTCGAAATCTTCCGCGCGAAGGTCGAGCACGGGACGTGCCTTTCCGAATTGCTCGACGAGCCGATCGCAGACACGCTTATAGTCCAGCCAGCTTACTACTTTGAGCTCGCCAGCATCGACCTGCTGTCGCTTGGCCACCAGGAATTCGTCACAGGCTTCTCCAATGGCAAGTTCGCCATCTTTCTCTCTAGGCTCGCGACCCGCCAGCAAGTCATCTTTCACCCGTAGCCATTCGTCGAGCACTTCTTCGCGTGTCCACACAAAGTAGTGGACCTTGCCTTTGATTTTCTTTTGCCAGCGGCCGTCGGATTTTCGGAGTGTCAGGGGAAAATCCTTGAGGGGTTTCCTCTTTGGCCTTTGCATGCTAGATTTCCCCATTGTTGAACTCAGAGATTTGCCGATAGTGATGTGACAGACACGCAAAGGGACAAGCCAATGTGTGTGATTTGAGACATCAAATAGGCAAACGGGTGTCAAAGAGTTTCCAGAGGAACTCAGGAAAACGCCGCAAGTCAATACGCAGAAACAACTTAGGTCAGGTAGCTCAGTTGGTAGAGCAATGGACTGAAAATCCATGTGTCGCCGGTTCAACCCCGGCCCTGACCACTTAGAATGGGGAGGGAGCGTGATGTGGGCTCTATTCTGTAGCACCATCCCCTTCCTCTTGGTTTACCTTCCTACTATCGCTCGCAGCGCTAGTCACTCATTCTTTCGAGTTGTGTCGTGTAGCAGGTAGGGCACATACCATGCGTGAATTCCGCATGGGTGTTATCTCGAACATAAGATTCGAGTTCTTCCCATTGTTCCTCAACAGCTACTTTTTTGCACCATGCGCAGACCCTAATTAGCCCCCTCAGCGTTCGCACCTCCGCCAGCGATTTCTCAAGTCGAATGCGAGTGGAAAACATTTCGCGCCCCCAACGATTGAGTCGGTGGGACACGAAAACCCCCAGCACGTTCGCGCCTAGTAACGACCAACTTACGGCGGCTATCCACAACGCATCGCCAATCGCTAGCAGAGCACAACCCACACTTAAGATGCCTGCCAGAATCGCCTGGGAACTCATGGGGAGGGGGACAATTGTGTATAGCAGCAGAACAGTACTGAGGTTGACGATCGTGTGTCCGCTATACGATGGCGGCCGCGTCGAAGTCACGAACAAGATTTGCGTAACAACTAGCAACGCCCAGCAAAATGCCACGTAGTCAAAATCCGCCGTGGGCAGCTCGCGACGAAGTTGTCGCCAAAACAGCAGCGACAAGAGGATAACCCCCATACGCGCCGCCAAGAGCACATAGAATTGCGAGCTATCTCCAAAGAGGAGAAAGTCGGAATTGATGAATACCAGACTGCCGCATAAGGAGACTAGCACACAAGCCCTCGTCGTGCGCCGATCAGCATCGGCATGGGTCAGGCGATAGTTGGACTCCAGCACCGGGTCCGCAAAGACGCCCAAGCGAGTAACTTGATCCGTCGCGTCTGCGATTGTAGTCGTGCTCGACAATTTCGATTCCCTTCGATGCCGTGACGATCATCTAGTTTGCCCAGATTGAGGTGCCGTGCCTCAGGTTGTACAGTCTTCCGTGCGTGCGTCAATTGAAGAATGCTGGGGCGAGTTATTGTCGCCGCCCTCCAAGTTAAGGGCCATTTCCACTATACGATTAGCTCAGTCGCTAGGCTTCCTTTCACGAATCGCCCCATCCATGTCAAAACGGACACGGTAGTCGGAGAAGCGTTTGTCGGCGGCCGGGAAGTCGGTACTGATGAGTTGCGCGCCGCTGGCGAAGGCTTGGGTACGACGATGAGTGGAGTTTGCGCGGGCTTCGGCAGTACCGCTGTCGGCGCGGGTGCGAACGAGAAAGTTGGCTTTCACTAGCGATTGAATTTCGTCAAAGCTCCCGACGGGATCGTTGCGTTTCATGAACGCGGCGGCGACGTGATCGCGCGAAACGCTGGCGAAGAGCAAACGCTTGGCGAGCGTGGCGCTGGGTTGGAGATACTCCGCGCGGACGCGATCCTCATTATCAAGCAAGAACACGAACTTCCCGCGCGACTCCGAAAGCTTCGGCCAACCCCGCGCGAGTACCGCAGCACGCAGCGTTTCGTCGTCGCCGCGCACGTCATCCGGCGCGATGATTCGCTCGC
>JBGSHH010000228.1:0-2401 GCA_041752355.1 Pirellulaceae bacterium
CTCTATCAGCAAGCGCTCGACGCGACCGAACGCAAGCTCGGCCCCGGTTTCAAGGAGAAATACGCAGGCCGTTTTCAAGAGGTGGAATCGACCAGCTACTATCTCACCGCGCTCATCGGCATGGCGCGGCGCTACTACGAGTCGCAAGAATACGATCGCGCCGTCGATTGCTTAGAGCAGTTGCTCGCCATCGAGCCAAGCGCTCCTTCGGAAGTGAAAGCCGAAGCCTTGGCGATGTATCTCGATATGGAGAACAACAAGCTCGCGCGCGACCTTGTCGATCGTTTTCCGCAGGAGGAAGGGAGCATTTGGGACGCGGGACGAATGCTCTTGGCGTATCGTTTGACGGGCGATAGCGAAGAGGCTCGTCAGCTCTTTCAACGCATCTGGGAGCAGAATCCGCTGGCGATCGAGAAGTTATTGAATGAACCCGAGCCCTCCGAATCCCAGGGAAACTTCCCGCCATCGTGGGACGACTGGGAGTATGAGGAAGCGGACACAGTCGCGATGCTCTACATGCGTTCTTGGCCGATCACGCCGGGCGGTTTGGCCTGGTTGCGTCGTCTGAGCGACGCCCAAGAAGGCGCCTCAGGGGATGGCGCCGACTTGCCTCCTTGGACGGAACTGGCGTATGAACTTTCCACGCTGGGGCGTAGCGGCGAGACTTGGCTCGTCGATTTGATTCCCAACGAGCCAACCCAGCGCGGCAAAGCGTCCGGCTGGACAACCATGATCTGCGATAGCGAAGATTTTCATCCGGTCGGCGTGCATACTTTGGAGCGCAAGCCAGCCACCGATGAGTTACTATCGCAACTCGCACAAACGATGCTCGGCTTCGATGGCGATGAGCCGCGCTTGCCGGAGCGCGTCGTCGTACGCGAGGCGGCGCTCGCCAAGAAGCTCACTCCCAAACTCAAGCGACATCGCATCGCCTGCGAGGTGGGTGGCGATTGGACCTTCTTCGATGAGATGGCGCAGCAACTCATGCGCGCTCAAAAGTCGTCCGCCGATGGTCTGGACCTGGTTCCGATCTCGACCGCCGAACTGGCCGAACTGCCGATGGAGCCGGGCGAAGTGTGGCAGGTCGATATGCGTCGCGCGGCAGCGTGGGCGATGGATTTTGGCACCCCACAACGCATGAACCTGGCGCTGGTTTGCGTCCGTGGCGAGCGCATGATCGTGCAACAGCAATTGTTCGCCTTCCCGCTCAACGACGAGCAACTCTGGGCGTTGGTCTCGCAAGCCATGCTCAATCCGATGGTGGAAACGCCGCGCCGGCCGGGTACGATCGAAGTCACCAGCAACGCCCGGCGAGAAGCGTTCGATCAACATCTCGACGCGCTGGGGATCGATTGTGTCGTGGTCAAGACGCTCGACACCATCGATGACGCCATCCAGTCGCTAACCGGTTTTCTACAAGAGAAACATGGCCAGGATAATCCGGCCATCACTACCGCCCCCGGCGTGGAACGGAACCATTTGGCGGCGTTCTATCAAGCAGCGGCGACGTTTTTCAAACGCCGCGTTTGGCGATGGGTGCTGCCCGATCGGCGGATCAATGTTAGCTCGCCGGACTTGAGTTGCGGCTCCGTCGATGTTGTTGTGCTGGGGCAGATGGGAGAAGTCCTGGGCTTGGCAGTGCATGAGGATCGTGACGCGCTGGACGCCATGCTCAAAAAGCAAGTCGAGCGGGACGACGATTTGGATTTAAGCGACGACGCCTCCTTTCGCTCGGCCTATCTCGATCAATCAGGGATGTCGATTCTGTACGGCGAAGCGCTCGAAATTGCGTTCGCCGATCTCGACGCGATCGAAGACGAAGGCTACATGGTTGCCGCTCCGGAAGCCTACCCCAAGATCATGCACTTCGAGCATGGTATCCTCCGAGCGCCCTTGGCCTGGGAGATTGACTTGCTGACAGGCATTCTCAGCGCGCTCCCCGATTTTGTCGCGCAACATCGCACCGACCCCACCGCCAGCGTTTCTGCCTTCACGCCCCAAGGCAAACAGTTGACCATCAGTTGGGTGAAGTAGCTCTGCTTCCCTACGCCGACTGGCCTGGGAAACGGAACTTCGCTGAGGGAAACCACTTAGGATTGGGCCCACCAAAATGCTGGCTTCTACCTCCTCTGGTTGGTAAAATCGGGGTGTTGATGGAATCAAGAACTCTGCTGACTGGATCAGGGGTTGGGTATGTCTATTCCCGTTACATGCTCGTCGTGTCAGTATCATTTCGCCGTCCCACCGGAGTTCGCCGGGAAGAAGGGGAAATGCCCTAAATGCGGCTCCATCATCGTCGCTCCCGGTGGTGTCTCACCGGCTCCCGCGCCTGCGAAAGCCACGCCACCCGCCGCCAAACCAGCGGCACGTTCCACAAGTCCCGCGCCGGCCCCGGCGCGCA
>JBGSHH010000229.1:0-3627 GCA_041752355.1 Pirellulaceae bacterium
GTGGCTCGATAAGTACCCGAATTTGTATGTCGAATTTGCTTCGCGCATTAGCGAACTCGGTCGCCAGCCGTATACCGCGCGGAAGTTCCTGCTGCGTTATAGCGACCGGGTCCTCTTCGGCACCGATGGCCCTTGGCCAGAAACGCGAGTGCGCTTGTATTGGCGATTCTTGGAAACGGACGACGAGAACTTTCCCTACAGCGAGAAGGATCCCCCGCCACAAGGTTTGTGGAACATCCATGGCATCCGTTTGCCGTCGGACGTGCTGAAGAAAATCTATCACGAGAACGCCGCCAGGCTTATTCCCGGCGTGAAGGGGAAGCTGAAGTAGGTCGCGCGGCAGGGTGACCCGCTGGCTGGGTTATCCGCTTGAACAGAGCGGGCCTCGCGTGGTATCCCAAAAGAACCGGCTCCCGTCGATCGCTTCCACGGGGGAAGCTGACCCTACGAGAGCCGGTCTGGCGGTCGGAACGAATGCACTGCGACGCTAGAATTCGCCGATGATTTCGCCACCCTGCGTCGTGCTGATGGCGCGCCAGACGTTCATCGTCACGTTGTTCGACATAAACTGTATCCCACCATCGCAACGGGCCGCCAAGACGCCGCCGGAATGGTAGCTGCGCGCGGCTTGCATCATCGGTTGGCTCTGCGAATGCGGACCCGTACAAGGAGGATTGGGCGCTTGATTGACGCAATAGCCAGCGCTTTGCATCACATCAGGCTGCGAGGCGTTGGGCGGTAGATAGGTCGTGAAACCGGCCGCATAACCCCACCAGGAAAAGCCGCGCAGATCCTCCGCACCTTTGCCGGTGATGACTTCGCTGAACATCAAGGTGTTGCTCAGTCCGTCTTGCATCTCATTGAAAGATTGATGCTGCGCTTCGACACCGATCCAACCGCTGATGGTGAACGGCGCGCCGCCATACAGCACGCTATTGAGATTCTTCACCGCCCCTTGCTTCACATCTTGCCCATCGACCACAAAGCCGGTGTTGCCAAAATTGCCGACGTAGTTGTGCGAGGTAACGTCCCAATGCGAACTCTTCGTATCGCTCGGACAACTGTAGACCGCCAGGCGTTTACTCGTGACAGGGAAATTGCGACTGGCTCCGTAGCGAAACGAACTGTCCGGCGTATCGTACTTGCCTTTGGCATCGTAGAGGTCGGAGAGCGACTGCTGCTCGACATACGGCAGCGCCGCCACTAGCCAGGTGCCCCAACAACAACTGTAAGCACCCGCAGGCAGCGAGTTGTAAGCCGTATGATAGTTGTGCATGCCCAAGGCGATTTGCTTGAGGTTGTTCGAACATTGAATCCGCCGGGCCGCTTCCCGCGCCGCTTGCACGGCCGGTAGCAGCAGCGAGACTAGTACACCAATGATGGCGATCACCACCAAAAGTTCGACCAGCGTAAAGGCAGTACGTTGTTTCGACATAGCGTGTTTCCAAGGCGAGATGAACGATCAGGGAATCGCCAGCGAATAGGTCGCTGGCTGACCGGCGAGCACCTCCAACACTTGCGTGCTGGCGGTGTTGAACTGGGGCGGAATCCGATCGAGCACGGCGCTGGGGCCGCGCGGTCCAGGTGGGCCACTCGTATCACCCGCCGAATCACTTGGCGAAAACACGCGCACCGTATAAAGCCCCGGCGGCAGCCCGTGCTCGCGATCGATGCGAAACTTGCCGTCGGTAATACTGGCACCGCTTTGAATGCCGGTGGGAGATTGCGGCGCGAATTCAATCGTGCCGCGCGTCAGCGGCTGACCTTGCAACGTGATCTCGCCTGAGACCGGCACGCGCCCCAGCGGATTGCCTGGACCACAACCGCAGATCAAAGCCGCGCAGCCGAGCGCGGCACTAGCGAACAAGAGTCGCATACAGCTGGCCTCTCCCGAACAAGACTTCAGCGCGCCTGAACATTCAGAGCGCGATCGCTGGGGGAGAGGCCCATAGCTTGAATGTAACTCAGCACGCCGCGCAAGCAATGGTCCGCAAGCACGTAAATCCCGCGATTGGCCGCATTATTATTGCGGATTTTTGCTGATTACCGCGAAGACGCGGTGCGGCACGGGCAGTGCCTCGCTCGAAAAGTGTGTTAGCAGATTTTGCTCTAAATCATGCTCGAAACTCGCGATCGCCTCGGCTGTCAGACTGGCTCCCACGCCGCTACTGGCGCGGATGCGACCAATCCATTGAGGAAGCGTGAAGGTCACCGGCGCATCGAAAGAAAACGTTTCGATCTCGGTGAAGCCAGCTTCCGCCACATCGCGCGGCCACTGCGGATAGATGCCGGTACCGCCGCCCATGTTCCAGCGGGGATTGTAGCGCTGAATCAAACTTTCCGTGATTTGCACCACATTGCCCGCTAGTGGCAGCCAGTCGAAATGGCAGATCAGTAAGTGGCCGCCAGGCATGAGCACTCGTCGCGCTTCGCGCGCGGCGACCGGTCGATCGAACCAATGCCAGCACTGCGCCGCCGCGACAACAGCAAAGGTTTGATCCGCATAGGGAAGTGCTTCGGCGCGTCCTTGCCGATAATCGATCGTGACGCCCGCTTCGCGATCGAGGGCTTGGGCTTGTTCCAGGAGCGCCGCCTGCGGATCGATGGCGCTGACATTGCAACCGCGCAAGGCGAAGTCGCGCGCTAGAAAGCCGGTGCCGGTGCCGAGATCGAGCAATCGTTGCCCCGCGTGACCGATGCCGAACGCTTCCAGCCGTGCGAACAACTCACGGGGAAAGCCGGTGCGATAGCGGCGATAGTCGCTGGCGGTTGCGCCGAAGTTGGGTTGAAACGGATTGCGCGCCTCCGTGGGGCGATGCTGCCAGGCGTGATTCATAACACGTCTACTTCTGCTCCTGCTTCTTTTCGATGGGCGCGTCCTTCGCCTTGCTATATTCCGACCAACCACAGTAGAAGTTGGCGACTTTCGGAAAGCCCGCCAGTTCCAAGGCGAAGGCGTTCACCGAGGATCGCCCGCCAGATTGGCAGTGCGTGATGATTTCGTTCTTGGGGGTCATGCCATGTGCTTGCAGCAATTGCTTGATCTCGTCAGGCTTCTTGAACTTGCCGTCCTCCGTCACTAACTTCTTCCACTCCAGATGCACCGCGCCGGGAATGTGGGCGGCATGTTCCGTTTCGCTGCGCGCATCCAGGACGATGGTCTTCGCGTCTTTTTTCTTCTCGGCGAGTTCGGATAGTTCGATGAGGCGTTCGTTGTCGAACTTCGGCACAAACGCGACCGCTTCGCTTTCGTTGGCGACATCCGACAACGGCAGTTTCGCCGCGGTCCAAGCTTTGATGCCGCCATCGAGGATGCTGGCGTGTTCGATGCCGACATATTTCATCAGCCACCAGACGCGGGCTACATCCGGCAGTTCATCTCCATAGACCACCACTTGCTTGGTGGCGTCGATGCCAAGCTTGCCGAGCGCTTCTCCCCAAAACGTTTCATCACGCAGACCGGCTTTCTCGAGCGCCTTGGCCTTCCAAGGCGCGAGATCGACGTGGAGCGCGCCGCCAATATGTCCGTCGGCGTATGCTTTCGCGGGGCGGATATCCAGCAACACCAAATCGCTATCGCCTTGCAAAAGCTTGAGCGAAAAGGGATCCTTGAGCATCTCGCTGCCG
>JBGSHH010000230.1:0-1894 GCA_041752355.1 Pirellulaceae bacterium
GGCGAGCGCTTGCGCCTGCGCGATGGCGGCGTCGTAGTTCTTGATGAAGGTCTCCTCGGCATGCTGCTCGACATACTGCTGGCGGACTTGCGCCAACAGTTCATCGCGACGCTTTTGCCGATCGGTGCCGATTTCGGGCGGGCGCGTGAGTCCGGCGGGGCCGCTCTTGGTATCGGTGAGATAGATATAACCGTGCTGCGCGCCGAGAAAGCCGGGCCCGCGCGTGGTACTGGGATAACCAATGAGCACATAAGCTGGCACGTTGTCGCCTGCCGCGCCGCGCTCGTGGGCGACGAGCGAACCGAGCGAGGGATAGACGATGGTTTCGCTCGTCGTACGTCCGGTATGCATCCGATTGACCGCCGCCGCGTGCTCGTCGATCACGTCATGATGCACCGTGCGAATGAGGTTGAAGCGATCGAGCAACTGCGCGGTCCGCGACAGAGGTTCGCATACTTGCGTGCCAGGGATCGCCGTATCGATCGCCTTGTAGTAGCTGCCGGGCTTTTTGGCCTTGGGATCGCCGAGCGGCTTGGGGTCCCAGGTATCAATCTGCCCCGAACCACCGCCAAGCCAAAGTAGGATGCAATGTTCCGCCTTGCCTTGCGGCACCGGTACTTTATCGGCGGCAGACATGCGACCAGCGAGCGCGGCGACGGACGAAGCGGCGAGCGAGGTTTTGAGGAATTCGCGACGTTGCATGGGGAGGATTCCAGGGAGCGGATGAGGGAACCACCAAGGACACCAAGGGAGAAGAATCGGTAGGATATGCCGACACAAACTTCTTCTTTTCTGCTTCTTGGTGTCTTTGGTGCCTTGGTGGTTCCCTTTTGTCTTCGATATTTGGTTTACGGAACGACCACAAATTCTGGCGAGTTAATTAACGTCCAAATAACATCCTCCGCGCGCTCCCGCCAGTCGGGCACGAGGCGGGCGGTGGGAGGATCGCCGGTGGCGAGTTGATCTTTGAGCGCGAGCTTGCGATCGCTAGCGATCGGCTTGAGATGGTTCGACCACGACACGCCTGTCTGCGGCACCATGCCAGGCATACGCAGTGGCGCATCGCTGACCACGCGCGTCTCGAATCCCGCCTTGAGTAGCATGACGATGGCGGCGAGTTCTTGGGGCGTTGGTTCGCGGGTGAGCAAACGCTGATAAACATCGTGCGCGAAGGTCTCGGGCGTCGCATCCCCTGCCAGCGCCAGCGCGGTAAATGCGCTATCGTCGGAAAGTTGCGAGATCCGCTTGGTCAGCACGCCATTGGCAAGGATCGCGGTTTGCAAGCCGTTGGTTTCATTCGCACGAACCGTGAGCGGATCGGGACGTGTCGATCGCCAGCCGAACGCTTCCAGTACATCCACCACATTCTGCGCTGCTGGCAACGTTAACGCGGGACGATCGCGCTCATTCGACATCGAGGTGAATTCCCAGGCTTTGCGCGGCTGGCCGAGATTGATCGATTGTTCGCGAGCGCGGCCGCCATCAACATCGATATTAAGTTCTTCCACGTGTAGCGGTTTGTTCGCCGCGGCGAACAGCGAATCGACGAGTTGTTCGGCGGTCAACCGTCTCCGCGCGGGACCAGCGAAGCGCTTACTGCGATCGCGGTCTTCCGTCCCCGCTACATCAACCTGTCGTTGGTAGGTATGCGAATTCAAAATCAGCCTGGCAATATGTTTCAGATCGTAACCGCTGAGCACCAGTTCGCGTTCAAGGTAAGCCAGCAACTGGGGATGTGAAGGGCTCGCGTGTTCCCAATCATCGACCGGTTCCACGATGCCGCGGCCGAGGTATCGCTGCCATAAGCGATTGACGATGACCTGGCCAAAGCGCGGATTCTCCGGCGACGTAACGAGCGCGGCCAGTCGCGCGCGGGAATCGTTCTGCTTATCGA
>JBGSHH010000231.1:0-4381 GCA_041752355.1 Pirellulaceae bacterium
TCGCTCTCGCCTTCACCGAGTGATTTCTCAAAAATCACCAGGTTGTGGCCCCGATCGGCGTCCCAGCGCAAGCCGACGACATCGTAGCCGTGCTCGATCGCCATGTGCAGCATGGGACGATGTTGATTCTGGCATTCCATCCGCACCATGTTATAGCCGTGACCAGCGACCCAGTCGTGCATCGCCACGAACAATTGCGAAGCGACGCCCACTCGACGAAACTCCGGTAGCACGCCGAACAGCCAGGCAAAGTAAGTGCTGGGCTTCAGCTCAAAGCCAGAGAAAAAGCCGACAGGTCGCGCGTCGAGCGTCGCCACCATCAGCAGCTCGTTGTAGCGACCGAGCAAGCGCCGTTGAAAAAACGCCAGATCATGCTGCGGGCGAAACATCTCGTTGTAAATCGAAACGATTGTCACCAGATCCGAACGACCGACAATATCGATTTTGGCGTTGGCCATAATTGTGTTATGCGCAAGAGGATTAGCGAATCCGTTTCACCGCCAGCATGGTCCAGTCGCGGCTGCCGGCTTTCAGCGCGGTTTGCAGACGCTGCATCAATTCCTGCGCCGATAAATGACGCTGACGACGCACAAACTCCGCGATGCTCGGCTCGTTCCAAAGCGGACCCTGCTGATCGTCCAACTGTAACACACCATTGCTCCAGAGCACCAGCACACCGCCCGCAGGCAAGGCCTGCGCATGCGACAGATAGCGGGTTTCCAAATCGGCACCCAGCAACGATGAAGGGCGTGTCAGACTCACGTAGCCATCGGGATGCACTAACAGCGCGCCGAGTTGACCCGCGATCGCCAGTTGACATTCGTGTTTCTCAGGCGCAATTAGGCCATACGCCAGCGAAGCGTATTGTCCCCCCGGCGAAGTGCTCCAGAACGTTTCGTTCATGCGCTCGAGCATTTGCGGGGCATCGTGTCGATAGTTCGTGTGCGACTTGAGCGCGCCTTGCAAGGCCGCCGCCGAGAGTCCTGCCGTAACAGAAGGGCCATGCGCGACACCAATCGAGACGGCAATTTGCCCATCCGGGAGCACCGACCAATCGAAAAACTCTTTCGCCAGACGGCCGCTTGTGTTGGTCACCCCGGCGACATCGTAGTCATCGACCAGGGGTGCGACGGCAGGCAAACGTGCCTCTTGCCATTTGGCTGCTTGGTCGAGTTCGCGCTCGATGCCGCGCGTTTGCACGCCAGCAGTCAGCAATTGTTCTCGTTCCAGATCCGCAGCGATGCGCCCCGCCACGATCTCCACGACGTTGGTTTGCTCCGACGTAAAATCGCGTGGTCGATCAGCGAAGATCCAGAGCGTTCCCAGCGGCGTACTGGGACTGCTCACCGGCACGCAGATCGCCGCTGGATAATCCTCCGGGCAGCGCCAATGCGGCAATAGCGACGTATCTTCAATCACGACCGCATGACCTATCAGCGCTTCCAGATCGGCGATCGCGCCGCGCAGCGGCCGCGCGGGTTCCAGCAACTTCCCGCTCGGCATACCGACGCACGCCCGTAATTTGAGTTCGCTGGTCGATTCGTCGAGCAGGTAGAGCGCGGCAGCGTAGCAGCCAACGGCGTCGCAGCCCGCTTGGAGCGCCGTCTCCAAACGCGCGGCCAGATGGGTTTCTTCGTCGGAGCGCGGCACAATCGGCACACCGGCGGCGAGTTCCGCTTCGCGCTGCCATAGCGCCGTGCGCGTACGATCGAGTTCGCCGAGCAAGATGGCGATCGAAGCGGCCAAGGGCTCGATATCCTGCCGCGCGGCACGCGGACGAGGATCTTCGTCTTGTCGCGGTGCTGGCTTGAGGAGCAAGCCTGCGCCGTTGTGTTGCGGCGCCGCATCGGAAGCCGGGACACGCTTCGTGGCGGAGGGCTCGTAGCGCATCGACCAACCGGTCGCGCGCTCAAACGCCTTACAGAGTTGTTCGACGCTGCCCAGGGCTGCCAGTGAAGGCTTCGCCGTGTCGCCGAGGGAAGGTTCGGTGTGCAGTTTCAGATAGTTGGGGATTGGTTTGGGCACAGTCGGTGAGACGGTAGGAGGATATTTCTGGCCGTCGCCTTGTCCTCCTTGACTGGCACATCTTCAGCATCGACCAAGGCGACCCAAGCGATTGAAGAAGATTTGCCACGTGGTGAAAAAATGCCACATCGGCAAGCAGCGCAAGGCCTGCAGGCGGAAGAAATGCTACATGCGGCCCGACCGTTGCCGCCGGAACAATGCGAATACTAGGAGCAGCAAACAGAACGCCACACCCAGCCAACGGATCGGTCCGTCGGCAAACACCACCGTGCTATTGAAGGCGATGAAGAAGAGATAGCCGTGGATTAGCCATGTTTGCCAGGCGGGACGCTTCGCATGCTGTTGCGGCGCGAGCCACCACCACAGCACATCCATCAACCAGACGGCGGCGAAGAGGTAGTTGAAATAGATGCCGCCACTAAAACGGACGCCGACCACGCGCTCGGTTTGCTCAGTGGTATGTGCGACAGCCTCGGCGTGGCTATCGTGATGATAGTAGTGCAATGCCGCGAGCATGTGAACGATGAACAACACGCAACCCAGGGTCCACAGATAGCGCGCATAGCGAAGCTGGCGCGGAGAAAGCTCGCCCTGCGCCCAGCCACACAGCACCGCGCCGTAGCACAACAGCGCGGCGCGGATCGTCCACAAAGTAATCAACTCACCAGCGTTCATCAGCATAGTGCCCATCACGCTCCGCGTGATGTATCTGCGTTTACCATCCCATTGGTATGGTGGAATCTATCGAACGATCGAACCATTCAAGTACGCAGACTACTGCGTAGCCAACCAGGTGGCATGTCAAACGACATCATGCGGAGCATGATGAGTACTATAGTGCCCATCACGCTCCGCGTGATGTATCTGCGTTTACCATCCCATGGCTATGGTGGAATCTATCGAACGATCGAACCATTCAAGTACGCAGACTACTGCGTAGCCAACTAGGTGGCACGTCAAACGACATCATGCGGAGCATGATGAGTACTATCATACCCATCACGCTCCGCGTGATGTTCAATCGTCGGTCAGCAAGCCACCACTCGTGGCGATTAATTCGCCACGTTCTTTTTGCTAGCGGTCTCGCGGAGCATCGTGAGAACTTTGTCGATCTCGCGGTGCGTGCGCGCGTTCTGGCGAACCACTAGCATTTCGCCGTAGTAAGTCACCGTGCCATAGCCACCAGCATCGCTCCAGGAATCCGGCGAGACAGTATTTTGCAACACGTTGATCAGCTGTTGAACATTCTGCGGCACATCGCGGGGCGTGGCATTTATCAAGCCACCACCGCTGAATACACCACCACCGCCAGGAGGAAATCCACCACTACCCATCGGCGCACCTGGACCACCAGGCACTGCACCACCGCCCAACTCACCACCACCTTCACGTTTCGCCTCCGTGGCATGCAACTTCAGAAGATCGGAAACGGGATAAGCCTTGACTTCGCTCGCTCCGTCCAAGCTGACGACATCGGTGATGACCACGATACCATCGCGAACGGTGTAATCGATCTGATCGCCGCCAACTTGCTGCAACACGAGCTCGAGCAGCATATCGCCCCGCACTTGCTTGAGCGAGATTGTGATCGGACTATCGAGCGCCACACCAGCCTCGTCCAACGTCCGCTTGTTAATGTACGTTTCGATGCCCGCTTTGTCGGCGATGAAGGCAATCACGTCCGCCAGCGGCGTTTCCACGAAATCGATGGCCATCGGCTTGGCGAGTTTGGTTTTCGTTGTCGCGTTGTTGACCTCCATAGCATCGCTGATGACCGTGGTGCGTCCACCCGGCGCGCCGCCCGCTGCCGTGCCGCCTTCACCGCCAAACTGCGCTTGCGCCTGCGCAACCAGGGGCGGCGCATGCTCACCGGGCCAGAAAGTTGCTAGACCAATGATCGCCAAAACGCCTGCGGCGAGCGCCGCGGTTGAAAGTCGCATCATCCACCTCGATTCCTGGGAAGAGAAATTGCCCCGATAAGTTCTGACTAAGCTGGCTACATCGCCACACTCGACGAGAGTCGCTTGGATTGCGTCTTCTTCATTCGCGCCCTCGGCCAGCGCGTCTTCATAGGTGGCCAACAGATGATCGCGCAATTCACTGATCGCCACCTCGCGCTGCTCATCCGCAGGCCAGGCCGCCACCAGTTGCGCCAAATATTGTTCGATTGCTGGATGCGACATCCCGCCACCTCAATCTCAACACTGGGGTACTACGCCGGTTCCGCGGGCGTCTTCAGAACACTGGCCAATAGCTTCGCCATGAACTGCGCATAACTCTGCCAGGCGACCGCTTGCGAAGTCAATCGCTTGCGCCCCGCCGCCGTGAGCGCGTACCACTTGCGCGGACGACCGTT
>JBGSHH010000232.1:0-12484 GCA_041752355.1 Pirellulaceae bacterium
CGGCGCGTGCGAAACTCGCTCAATTGCGAGACCGACATCGGATCGGCCCGCCGCCGTCCCACAATCGTGAGGATTTCACTCTTCGCCACGCTGCCCACCTCGCGAGACTCAGGCCACGACTTTCACCACAGATCGCTGGCAATCGATTCGGGATGCCCTGAAGGTTGCAGTATGAAAGAGAATTGTCAATAGTTGTCGCCATGGGCCTCGCGATCCGCAAAGTTGAACTTGTTTCTTGCCGGTATTGCTCATCGTGTTAATGCTCGGTGCCTAGGCGGGAAGTTGCTACGCAAGTGTTGAACGCGATAGGACACTTGCGCAATTCATGCCGGGATGATTTTCGCAAATTGAAGCGAACAATCCGGGATCTGCTAGCGTCCCGCGGCGAGTCGGAGAATTGCGTTACCGTCGTAGCTCCTGAGATGGACTAGCGATTCTCGCAAAACGAGGCGAAGTTGCCGGGAATATTGTTGCCCCACAGCGCATCGTAGCCGTAGTCTTCTACCGCGATTACTCCCTCCTCTCTCGTACGGAGATGTTGCCATGCGCCGCTATTCTGGCGTCATTCTGGGGCTGTGTATTGGGTTGCTCCTGGTGACAGGTTGTGGCGAAGAGCAACGCGCCCGCCAGTCCGCGCGGCGAGTGACTTCCGCCGAAGCCAAATCAGCCCACATGGATATGCAAATTACCAACGCTCCGTTGCCAGCGACGCCCGGCGAAGGTGAAGGACCAGGGCAAGGGGGCGATAAATTCGCGTATATCGAAGAGAACGAGTTCCTCACCGTGCAAGACGCGCCGTTGTCGACGTTCTCCATCGATGTCGATACGGCGTCTTACTCGAAAGTGCGACAGTACGTTCACGAGCTGCGCACGCTGCCGCCGCCGGATGCCGTGCGCATCGAGGAGTTTGTCAACTATTTCGACTATCGCTACGCGCCTCCGAACGATGGCCGACCCTTCGCCGTGCATCTAGCGGCCGCTAGTTGTCCATGGCAACCCGAGCATCGCCTGGTGCGCATCGGTCTGAAAGGTAAAGAGATCGATGGAAACGAACGCCCACCTACAAATCTCGTGTTTCTGATCGACGTCTCGGGATCGATGAACGCTCCTAATAAGCTGCCGCTGGTACAACGCGGCTTGCAAATGCTCGTGCAACAACTCGGCGAGAACGATCGCGTGGCGATGGTGGTATATGCCGGCGCTGCAGGGCTGGTGCTACCATCGACGAGTTGCGATCGCGCGGCGGAGATTACCAGCGCGCTCGATCGACTCCAAGCTGGCGGTTCGACGAACGGCGGCGCAGGCGTGCAATTGGCCTATCAGATCGCCCATGAGAATTTCATTTCCGGCGGCGTGAATCGTGTGCTGCTTTGCTCCGATGGCGATTTCAACGTCGGCACCACCAGCACGGGCGAGTTGGTGCGACTTGCGGAAGCGAATGCCAAAACGGGCGTCTTTCTCAGCGTGCTGGGCTTTGGGATCGGTAATCACAACGATGCCATGCTGGAGGAAATCTCTAACAAGGCCAACGGCAACTATGCCTTTATTGATACGCCATCGGAAGCGCGCAAGGTGCTGGTTGATCAACTCACCGGCACGCTGACCACCATCGCCAAAGATGTAAAGATTCAAGTCGAGTTCAATCCGTCACAAGTCGCCTCGTATCGCTTGATCGGCTACGAGAACCGCCTACTCGCCGATCGCGATTTCAACGACGACGAAAAAGACGCCGGCGAGATCGGCGCAGGACATAGCGTCACGGCGCTCTATGAAATCGTACCAGCGAGTGCCAAAAGCGCAGCAACGAAGGAAGTCGATGATCTGAAATACCAACAAGCGCGTGCGCTTGCACCTGCGGCTGAATCCGCCGAACTACTGACAGTGAAATTACGCTACAAGTCGGTCGATGGCGACACCAGCCTGCTGATCTCGGCGCCGCTAACCGATGCCGGACAAAAGTTTGGCGAAGCACCCAACGATTTGCAGTTCGCCAGCAGCGTGGCACTGTATGGCATGCTGTTACGCGGCTCGCGACATTGCGGCGAAGCGAACTGGGACGCGGTACTAGAAATCGCCACCGCCGCGCAGGGGGAAGACACCCACGGTTATCGGGCGGAGTTCTTGCAAATGGTGCGAGAGACGCAGGAATTGCAGCCCAAACGAGTCTCGCGTCTTGGCGAAAGGACGCCGGCACAGTAGTCTAAGCGAGGGATGAACCGCTTACACTCACCAGGATGGGTTGCGATGCGATTGTCGAAGGGAAGTCTGTCGAGCATGCTCTTGATCGCTGCTTGCTGCGCCGGTTGCGGAACGCCTGTGCCGGACGTCAAGTCGACGGAAGTAGTCGATCAATCAACTGGGACGGATTTGGAAATCCATCCTACGAAAGAGGAAGCCACGGAAGCGGAATTCGCCGAACCGATTCGACTCAGTCCCGCCGCCGCGGCGCACGTGCGGGAACTATTGGCGAAAGATTCCACCAATGACAAGCTGCGGATCAGTCTTGTGGAAAGGTTTGGTGGCGATGTCCACTGGAACGCCAGCCTCACCAGCAAAGTCAACGCCTTGGATGATACTACCTACACCTCGCAAGGCATCACCATCGTCGTCGATCTCGCGACCCAAAAGCTCATTGTCGGCACCAAAGTCGACTGCGTCGACCGCAACGGCGTGAAGGCGTTCGTGTTCGACAACCCGCGACTGAAGACGCTGAGGTAGGTGGCTAATCAATGATAAAGCGCGACTTGCACGTGATCCCGAACAACGGAGATCAATCCTGCGTCACTTCCCCGCATGCACCTTCTTCGGCTTAAAAATCTCCGTGGCGGTGCCGTAGAAGACTTCGGCGGCGTTAGCGAGCGTCTCGCTGAGTGTAGGATGGGGATGGATTGATTCGGTGATGTCGCGAATCTCGCAACCCATTTCAATGGCCAGCACCGCTTCGGCGATGAGTTCGCCGGCACCGGTACCCACGATGCCACAACCGAGAACCCGTTCGGTTTCCGGTTCGATGAGCCACTTGGTCAAACCTTCACCACGACCAAGCGCTTGCGCCCGACCGCTGGCGGCCCAAGGATAGACAACCACTTCATATGCCTTGCCTTCACGCTTGGCTTGCTCTTCGGTGAGCCCAGCCCAAGCGATCTCGGGATCGGTAAAGACCACGGCGGGAATCGCGTGTCTATCGAAGACCACCGGCTTGCCGAGGATGGCTTCCACGGCGAGGCGTCCTTCGGCGGTCGCCTTGTGCGCGAGCATGGGATCGCCGGCCACATCGCCAATGGCGTAGATGTGCGGTTCCGCCGTCCGTTGTTGATTGTCAACAACCACAAAACCACGCTGATTGATTTTAACGCCGGTATTCTCCAAACCAAAGCCGCGACTCGTGGGACGGCGACCGACCGAGACCAGCACGCGATCAAAACGCTCGGTGCCGTATTTGTTCGGCCCTTCAAAAGCGACTTCGACCTGCTCGCCACGGTCGCCGATCGAGCCGACTTTGGTGTTCAAATAAATGCGATCGCCGAACATGGCAGTGATGCGTTTGGCCAACGGCTTGACTAAATCGCGATCGGCACCCGGGAGCAAGCCCTCGGTCAGTTCGACCACGCTAACCTTCGTTCCCATTGCGGCATAGACCGAACCCATTTCCAAACCGATGTAGCCGCCCCCAATCACCAGCATCGTTTCCGGAATGTCTTCCAGTGCCAACGCGCCGGTGGAATCCATCACGCGCGGCGAACCGATGTTGAACGCAGGTGGCATGGCAGGCGTGCTGCCGGTGGCCAGAATGCAATTGTCGAAGGTGAGCGTGCGATCTTCCGGAATCGAGGCGTCGTCCCCTTCAAACGTCAGCGTGTGAGCGTCTTGAAACATCCCTTTGGCTTTGATCACTTTCACATTGCGCCGCTTGGCCAGCCCCGCCAGGCCGGTGGAAAGCGTGCTGATGACCTTTTCTTTGCGTGCGCGAATCTTGTTAATATCGAGCGGCCCACGCGCTAATTCGATGCCCCATTCGTCGCCGAGTTCCTTGGCTTCGGTCAGCACTTTCGCCAAATGCAAAAGCGCCTTCGATGGAATGCAACCCCGCAATAAGCAGGTGCCGCCCAAACGCGGATCGACCTCGACGAGCGTCACTTCCAGGCCTTCATCGGCCGCCAAAAATGCCGCCGCGTAACCACCGGGGCCACCACCAATTACGACAAGTTGAGTATGCATACGCTGGCTCGCTAGCAAGACGTGTAAGTTTTGATCTGTCCGAAGTTTACAGGCGAAAAAGAGTGGGGACTAGGGGCGTGATGGAGCGCGGCATCTCGTCCGCGCGCCAAGAAACACAATCGCCCCACTGGATGCGGCCAGCGGGGCGAAGGGCGTTGTTAAGTCAACCATGCGGCGATTAACGCGACATGAATTCGATCACGATCTTCATGTCGACTGGCAAGCTAATGTCGCCTGCACCTGGACGACCCGACACAGTGCAGCGCAGGGTGTCGGTGTCAAAGGTGATCCAATCCAAACGGTCGGCGGCGGCCTCTTGTTTCGAGCCGTTGTACAGGTCGTACAGACGCGAGATCGAACGGACCGTGATGACATCGCCGGGGCGTAGTTGATACGAAGGCTTCGTGACCTTCACGCCGTTGACCAGGAAGTGACCGTGTACGATGCCTTGGCGAGCCTGCGGGCGGGTCTTCGTAAAACCGGCGCGACGCACGATATTGTCGAAGCGGTTCTCGCACATCAAAAGCAATTGCTCGCCGGTGTTGCCCTTCATGTGGGCGACTTTGGCGTAGTAGCGGCGCAGTTGGCGTTCGCCAAGACCGTAATAATGCTTGATCTTCTGCTTCTCGTAGAGGGCCAGGCCGTAAGGAGAAGGACGCTTGCCGCGCGTGTGCATACCAGGCGGATTCTCGCGACGTTCCATGGCGCGCGACGCGCCGGCGCTTTCATAGACCATCGCCTTCAAGCGGCGATTGATACGAGCCTTGGGACCTGTGTAACGACCCATAGATTCAAATTCCCCAACAAAACGGGTTTCACAAAAAATGTGGGACAGTCCGACGATCGGATAGGACGCGGGAATTCGCGACCGACAGGCCTAGCCAGGGTGAGGATGCCTCACGCGACTACGCCACCGCCCAATACGGCGTCTCCCTATCGAGAGGGATCAGCCGTGTGGAATCCCAAATTATGCCGAAAGGGTGGCAATCTCGCAAGGGGAGCGGACTTACCCCCACCTCAGACAATCGACCTACTCCGCTACCGAAAGTCGGTCGGCAATCTCGTCGGGATGAGTGAAAATCTTCCACTTCTCTGGTGGCAGATGGCGAAATGCCTTGGCGAGCCGGCGAACGTCGAGGGGGCGACCAGGCAGTTCGCGAATGAACACGCCGGCGACTTGCTGGGGAAAGTGCCTGGCCGTCGCGCCATAAATCTCCGGGTCGCGCTCACCGGAATCGCCGACTAGATAAAACGTTCGTTGCGGAAAGGTCGAAATCAACGATTTAATCGTGAGACCTTTCACCGGACGGCGAACCAAAAACAACCGTCGCAACATGTGATCGCGCAGGCGGAACGAGCGGAGATGGAACGTCCCTAACGGAAAGCCATAACCGGAGCAAAGTTGCGAGAGCGGAAAGTACAATTGCCACGGGCTCGATGAAACGTAATGAAACGCCGCACCATGGCTTGCCCACGATTGATATAGCTCCGGCATCCCTTCGACGGCGCGGAACTCGCGCAGAAATGTGTTTCGCAAAAGCGACTCGCGACAAGTCACTTCGGTATGTTTGATGGTGTCGTCAATGTCGCTAATCACCGACACGCCCGTGGCAGGCAAAAGCTGCGCGCGGCCGACGGATTCGCGATGTTCGTCGTGGGGCGAAACGACCCGGAATTGCAACCATTTGCCATCGTAGTGGCCGTCGCGGATCAGCTCGTTCATTTCGCCGACCGAGACCTGCACATTGCCGCTAAAGTAACCCAGTCGCGACGATTTCTTATGCAGGGTTTGCACCCGCTCGCCCACTTGCACCGAAACTCGCAGGCCTCGTTCGGCCACAGCGGTAAAGCCGCGAATGCGTTCCTGAAAAATCTCGCTTTGCAGTTCCGACTTCTCCGCTTTCATCACTTTCTGCAACAACCGTAGCATGATCCGCTTGGTCAGCCCCACGGCACCCGGTTCGTAGACGCTGCCTGCGATGGGAATACGCCACGTAACGCCATCAGACTCCAGCACGCCGTAGGTCGGATAAAAGACCACGGATTGCTGCTGCTCGAGGTTCGTCATGACGGCAGCGGGGCTAATCATCGGTTCCGATGCGGCAAAGCGAGAGTGAGGACGGAAACTCCACCCCTATGATGAGAACCGAGTCGGCTAGCGGCTGTCAAGTATTGTCGCCCACCCTCAGCGGAACGGCGAGCCGATTTCCGCCTGCGGATACTGGCAAAATCGGCGGAACTGATTGCCCCGATTAACACTTGAATGGCCCGTCTTTGCTCCCCTCGCCTCGTTTCGGGGAGAGGGGCTGGGGGGGTGAGGCGCTTTGTTTCGACCCAGGACTTACTTCCGCCTCCCGCTCCGAGGTAACAGCCGTCATGCCCGGCACTTCCGGCGATCTCCTTTTCTTGCCCCCCCTTCGTACTTGGTTCAATTTTGCTCCAAATTTTGTAACCTGCCTCGCCAGCAGCATTTGCGATGTTCCAATTTCGTTTTGGTGTGGTTCCGATTTGTGCGACACTGTCGTAAGGATCACGATCTTTTGCCGGCCAAGCGAAGGCGAGAAAAGCGCTGCTCTCTTCGCCTCACTCGAACACGCGCTTCGCATCCTTTCCCACGCCCCGCTTCGCACCCCACAGCATAGCAAACACTCGATATGTTGCCGGTATGTGCTTGCAATTTAGTAAAGAGTAGTTGCCGACGTCTCCGCCCTTGCAGCTGAGCCCATGCAATCTCATCTTGAAGTCCTTGCTCCCCTCGCCGCTTCGGGGATAAGTGCTGAGGGCAACAGCGGGTGCCGACACAAACCGCCTGAAAATCTCACGCCAAGACGCAAAGGATCAGGCCGAAACTCTCTTCTTTGCGACTTGGCGGCTTTGCGGCTTTGCGTGAGACCTTCCACCCCTTTGCAACAAGACCTGCGTAACGAACCGAGTTCACTCGCCGCCCGATTGACTCTCCATTTCATTTGACGGTCGCGACGAAGTCTTCGCAGCTTTTTCGGCAATTGTTTTCTGATGACCAGAACGCTTTGCCCTGCCCGGTACAGCGATTATGCATGTCCGTTTCGCTGTTTCGCTTTGGGTGGTGGGTGGCACTTTTGATCGTTTTTCTACGCCTTCTTAACGAACTCACTTTTGAGTTGCATCGCGCCGATACCGTCGATCTTGCAATCAATGTTATGGTCGCCATCGACCAGGCGGATATTTTTGACTTTGGTCCCGCCTTTGACGACCAAAGAGGAACCTTTGACCTTCAAGTCCTTGATGACAATGATGGCATCGCCGGATTGCAACACGTTGCCGTGCGCATCGCGCACGGCGTCGTCATCCGCGGGTGCTACCGGGGTTTCGACAGTCGGCGTCCATTCGTGAGCGCAAGAGGGGCAGATGAGGAGTATCCCATCTTGATAGGTGAATTCAGCGTGACACTGCGGACAATGAGGGAGTTCGCTCACGAGGAAACCTGACTGGGCTACGGATAGATGGATTACGTTACGAGCTTCTCATTGTCTCTTGATCGGCTGTTTCTGAAAGGGCGCTGTCGCAGCGAGGCACGATCGGTGGTGAGGTCTTCGCACGACTTTCGGAGCGACCGCGGCATATTCGATCGTTTCGCCTCTGGCACCTTCGTTTGGTTTTCCGCCCTGCCGCACACTGGTATTATGACTGTCCTGCCTGTCCTTGTTGTCCTTGTAATCCAAGGCGGCCCCACTCATTCATTCTCCAACGAGGTTTGGACTTATTCGGCTTTCAGGTTGTAGCACATCAATTTGTCCTGCTCGCGGAGGTACAAGCGCCCGCCGGCAATCACAGGATGCGCCCAGCTTTGGCCTTCCTGATATTCTGGCTTGAGCGTCCCTTTGAGCTTGTAGCCTGCGGTCGTGGCTTCGATCAAGGCGACCTCGCCTGATTGATAGCGGAAGACGAAATTGCCATCGGCATAGGTGACGTGCGCGGTCCCTTTGCCAACACCCCGTTCCTTGCCGCCCCAGAGAATCTTGCCAGTCTTCCACTCCACGCAGACGGGAAAGCCATTATTGTGGCCGTGGCCGAAGTAGATGTGATCGCCGACTTGCACCATGCCGCCATGATGGTTCTGCAATTCATTGGCGCGGAGATAATACTGCTCTTCGGCTTTGACACCATCACCATCCGACACCAGTTTGAGCAAGGCGGTGCCGCCATCGCCATAGCCCGTCGAGCAAAAGACGTAATCATCCACGCAAATCGAGGTGGGAATATTGGCGGTCGGATTAGCGATTTCGTTATATCCCCAGAGGAACTTGCCATCGCTGGCTCGCACACCAATCACACCACGACCCACGAGTTGCACATATTGTTTGGTGCCAGCGGCGTTGGTGATGCCGATGGTCGAATAGCCTGCGCCATCCTTGCCGCGATTGCCGATGTCCGGCATGGCGGAACGCCAGATTTCTTCGCCAGTGGCTTTGTTGAGCTTCACGATCATCGCGTCCTTGCCGCCAGGCGTGCAAAGCACGGCGTCACCATCGACCAGCGGCGATTCCGAAAATCCCCAGCCCGACATCATCTTGCCGTTCCACTCTTTCGCGAAATCCTTCTGCCAAACGATGCTCCCATCGGCAACGTTCAGGCAGACGATGGAGCCCTCGCATGACACGACATACGCCTTGTCGCCATCGATGGTTGGTGTCGAGCGCGCGCCGGCGTAACCACCATTGCGCGGTTTCTCACCGCTGAGTTTTGTACTCCATACGATTTTGCCATCTTCGGCTTTGGCGGCCATCGCATATTGCCCATCGTCCTTCTGACCGGATGTGTAGAGCATGCCGTTAACAATGGACGGACTAGCGTAGCCTTGACCAAAGCCCTCGGTCATCCACAGCAGTTTGGGCTGGGTGTCGGACCAATCCTTCAACAGGCCGGTATCCGGCGATTTGTCGTCGCGGTTGGGACCGCGCCACTGTGGCCAGTTGCCATACTTGTCCGCTTCCGCGGCCATCGTGAAGTTAGCAAGCAGTAAACTGAAGAAAACTGCGGATTTGAGAACGCGGCAAGTCATGCAAGAATGCTCCGAGAGCGCAAAGGATGGAGTGTGAACCAAACGCTGGCTGGAGAGGTCGTTATCTTGAGCGGCAATGTTCGGTGGGCGGTGCGGGCTTGCGTGAGAGTGTAACCCAGGTCCGCGAAAATCTCAAGTTTGCCGAGTCACGTTACAGGCCCCGTCGTTTTACGTACAATCGCCGCATGCACCCTACGCCTGTGATCATCGATCCGCTCGCCGCCCGGGAATTCGCCGTGGAAGTCGTGCGCAAACTGCGCGAGGCTGGCTTTGAAGCATTATGGGCGGGGGGGTGCGTGCGTGATCGACTACTTGGCGACCAGCCCAAAGACTACGATGTGGCGACCAGCGCCAAGCCGGATGAGATTCGCGATCTATTCGGTCGGCGGCGGACGCTGGCGATCGGAGCGTCGTTTGGTGTGATTACCGTCGTGGGTCCCAAGCCTGCGGGTCAGATCGAAGTCGCCACATTTCGCCGCGACGCCACTTATAGCGATGGTCGTCATCCGGATAGCGTGACGTTCTCTAATGCCGAGGAAGACGCGCAGCGCCGCGACTTCACCATCAATGGATTGTTCTTTGATCCGCTCAACGACAAAGTGATCGATTATGTGGGCGGGCAAGAGGACTTGCGTCGCGGCATCATCAAAGCCATTCGCGACCCGCGCGAGCGATTCGCCGAAGACAAACTGCGGATGCTCCGCGCCGTCCGTTTCACCGCCACCTTCGCCTTCGCGCTCGATCCGGCGACCCTCAAAGCGATGCGCGAGCAAGCGCATGAAATCGTGATCGTCAGCGCCGAGCGCATCGCCGCCGAAATGCGCCGCATGCTCACGCACAAGCATCGCGCGCGGGCGGTAGAGCTTTTGCACTATGCGGAGTTGCTCGACGTTATCCTGCCGGAAGCCAAAGTCCTCTCGCCGGAAAGCGATGAGGTACCCAACACTTGCCGTGGCGAGGTTTGGCAACGGACGCTGGCGATTTTGCAAGCGCTCGATCGGCCATCGTTCGCGGTGGCGCTGGCGGTGCTGCTGCGCGAACTTCCCACGCCGCAACCCAGCGACGACATCGCCGAGCTAGCCGGCCAACGCTGGCGACTAGCGCGCGACGAAGTCACGCGGGCAGCATGGTTAATTAAGTACGAAGCGCTGGCGCGCCAGGCCCATCAATTGCCTTGGCCGCGAGTGCAACGCGTATTGATTCAAGATGGCGCGAGCGACTTGCTGCGCTATTTGCGCGCTGTCACCCAAGTACTTGGCGATGATAAAAATAACGCCGTGACGTTTTGCGAACAGAAGTTAGCCTTGCCTGCGATCGAACTCAATCCTGTTCCGCTGCTAACGGGCGATGACTTACGCCGCGAAGGCTGGAAACCCGGCCCGCATTTTCGCGATGTGCTCGATGCAGTGCGCGACGCGCAACTTGTTGGGGAGATTCAGTCACAAGCGGAAGCGCTCGCGCTCGCGGAACAAGTTCGGTCAAAGTGACGGCCGATGCCGGGTCCAAAGTGCCGCCAGTTGCCGACCCTGACTGTCTCGCACGACAATACTCCCGTCCGCCGACGCCAAAGCGACGCGCTGACTATCCAGCCACAACGAAACCGAGAGCACCGTTTGCTCGTCGGTATGCCACTCGGGCACCAGACCTTGCCGTTGCCAAAGTCTGGCTCCATCACCGGCGGTGGAAATCAGGCGTTCTCCATCCGGCGAATAGCGCACGCCAAACACCCAATCGCCATGTTTGGCGCTGGTGGTAATCGCGCGGCGCTCATTGACGTTCCACAGCTTGATCGTGCCATCGTAGCTCGCGCTGACGAGTTCCGCGCCGCTGGGATGAAAATCGACCGCCAGGACATCCTTCGTGTGTCCCTTCAAAGCGCCCACGTGCTCCCCGGTGGCGATGTTCCATAATCGGATCGTGCCATCGCGACTGGCGGAGGCGGCGAGTGTGCCATCGGGACTGATCGCCACAGCGGGAATCGTGCCGGAATGTCCCGCCAGCGCGAAGCGTTCTTTGCGTGAAGCCACATCCCAAATACGCACCACCATATCGTCGCCGGTACTAACCAATGTGCGACCGTCAGGCGTGAAGGCCAGTCCATGCACGTCGTCCTGATGTCCGACAAAACGCTTAAGCTCCTCGCCCGTGTTCCAGTCCCACATCTTAATAAGACCATCGCCGCCACCGGTCGCGATCCAGGGCTGCGTCGGATGTTTGGCAATCGCGAATGTCCATTCGCTATGCGCGGCGAATTGCCCCGACATTTCCTGCTTCCGCAAATCCCACAACCGCACCTGGCCATCGCCGGCGCCGCTGATGAGCGTCCCATCGGGCGCAAGGGCCAGCGCCACGATGGCGTGTTTGTAAATGGCGCGCACCGCCAGTTTCATCGCGCGCGGATTGGGAGTGATGCGATCGACTTTAAGACTAGGATTACTCGCTTGCAGCTTCGCAATGCCGGCGTCCGTGACTTTCGTATCGGCTAGATAGACAAGTTTCAGCCTGGGGAGTTTCGTGAGTAGCGCGAGTCCGTCGTCGCTCACTTTGTTGCTCGCCAGCACGAGTGATTCCAAACGCGGAAAGCTGGTCAGTGCAGGCATGAGCTTTTCGAGCGCCTCGTCATCGACCGCTCTCCCTGGCAGCTCGACATGCGTCACGCGCTGGTGATCATCACGCACGACCTGGCCATTGAGCTTTTGGATTTCGCCCACCGCCCAGGCATCGACATAGCCTGCATACCACCGCGTGCCACCCCAGGTCAGCAAAATGGTGACTAGCGGTGCGACGATCAAGAGCGTTCGCAAGCGAAAACGAAACCAACGGCGCGCACCACGAGCGCTCGGCGCGGACTCATCCATAACTCGGCCCCCCAGCCAGAATTGGCGTTGGAAGGTGTACGCGGTTGGCCGCAGGATGGTTCGATAAAAGCTGGAATGGAGCCGGGCTTTGTAGAAAGCTAGTCACGCACAATATCTTTTGGCGTAAACCAAGGTCGGTCTTTGCAAAGCTGTTTGTAGCGTTGTGGATACGAGGGGCCAAACGCCTCCTTGATGCTGGCCTCCAATTCGACTGCTTGTCTCGTGAGTGTCTGCCAAAAAAGCCTGGCTAGCTGGCTAGGGAATGTGTACAACTTAGGTAGCTCTGTTTCATTTTTTCAGGAGATGAAGCCATGGACGAGTTGCCGAAGGTAGATCGCGAGGCGTTGCGGAAGCGGATGCTGGCGGA
>JBGSHH010000233.1:0-2598 GCA_041752355.1 Pirellulaceae bacterium
CCACAGCGGCAGGCCGTAATTGAGCGCGAAGCGTCCACCCATGTGCGCATTCACGCCCCAATCCTGCGGTTGCTTCGAACCATCCAGTCCCAGGAAAACCGAGAGATTGTCCCAGTGATTCTCGGGGCAACAAGCGCACGCACAGGCCACGTCCGTTACCGAAGCTGGCGACGCATACTGGCTATCCATCGCTTCGCCAGTGCTAACCAACGAAGGGGACAATTCATCGATACGACGTTCCAAAGCAGTAAGGCGCTCAGCATCCATAAAGCGCTGCGCGGTGTTGATGATCTCACGCCGCTCCGCGGAACTAATCGCGCCGTCGTCGGCCAGGCTGGGTTCGATGAGCGCTTGCGCGAGGATGTCCTCGTCGGTTGTTTGAGCGGACACGATGGTTCCGCTCAAAGCTGCTATCAACAAGAAGCATGCTGACATTGCCAATCGATTCACACCTAGATCTCCGCAAGACACTGTCCGTCAATGACATGTCTTATCGGACGAAAAACGTGCGTATCTGACACAACTCGCGGCGTTCCGCCGGATGAACGAATTTATTCTCGCGGCGTGCAACTCACGAAGCGATGCGCAGCGGCTGAGGCTCCTCATTTGCATTGCTAGCACGCGTCTTCTTCGCTTGGGCGCTACGCCGCCACAGGTCAAGGAGCGCGGCGGTCAGCGATGGCTCTTCCGTTTCGCGATACGGCGAGTCAGCAGGTAACTGCGCCATCAAGCGGCTATGCGCTTCGCTCATGGAATGGTACGGCAAGGCGGGGAACAAATGATGCAGCGCGTGATAGCGCGTGCCGACCGGTCCCCACAGTTCCGTGATCCAAGGATTGCGGTGGACGTTGATCGAGTCGAGCAATTGCTCGGCGAAGCTCATCTCATCATGCCCATTGTTGTAGTAGCGATGCGAACCAAGCGTCCGCACAGCGTTGAGCGTGAGCACAAACACCCCCAAGCTATAGCCCACGATCATGATCGGGTACGGAATTCGCCCCAGAAAAACTGGTGGCACGATCGCCAAACCCAACAGATACGCAAAGCACCCCAGCTCTTGCAGGAAGATAATCTTCGCCTCAGCGTGATCTGGCAAGGGGCGGACGTACTTGTAGTCGATGATCATCGACGAGCCGCGCTGTAACAGCCAACGACGCAGCGGAGGTACAAACCAACTGATGGGTCCAATCAGCAAGAATCGCAACACCACCAGCGGCGGAATCAGCAAGCTAGCCGCCACATGTAGCACTTGCGACCACGGGGATTCATGGCCAAAGGGCACATACTCGCCATCATGCTCGGTGCCATAGTGCTTGCGACGATGATGATCCATGTGCGTGTAGTACACAAACGATGGCATCAAGAACGGAATGCCGCAGAGCATATTCCACGCCACGCGAAACGCCGTCATCGTGCCGGAGCGCAAATGGACGAGCTCATGAATGAATAGCGACATGCGATAGAACAACAAGCCTGTGGCGATAAAGGCCAACATCGGCAAGAGCAGTCGCACCGCCAGCATTTGCCCCGGCAAGAAATGTTGCCAATCGCGCACCGCCGCCAGGCAAACATTCAAGCCTGCATAACCGAACGCGGCGGAGCCGAGAAAGTCGCTCCAAAAGACCCAGGGCTTGGGAGTGAATAAGTCAGCGATGATGTGTCGCGCTTGGGCCACAGAGAAGCCCAGCGCCGACTTGTCGGCGCGGTCGAACATGGTATCAACTTGCTGTTAGGTGTGAGGCGATCGGCGGGGAGAGTACGTGCAGGCAGCCTTGCAAACGGCAACGACAACACGCGCGATCAGGCGGGTTCAAAGGAAGTCAATCATCGGCCCAAACACACCGCGCATCCACGCGGCACGCTTTGGGCTCGCTAGCAAAATCAAACACCTATTCCATCGTCGGGGGAGTACCTCAAATCCAGCGGATTCATTCCATGCCTTAAAGATTACCAAGCCGTCAGCTAGCATGGCAACCTTTGAGCCGTAAACTCGACCATTACGCTTTCGTAAGGTGCACCTCAATAGAGTGGTTTTCTGGCCTGTTGAATGATGTAAGGTATTCTAGGATCGTAGGTTAAGAAAATTCATGATGGCTTATGCATAGCACTCGCCGAATTGCATAATTGCCACTGGCGAGTGGTTGCCCAAACTACTGCAGCAAACGTAGGCTGCCCATCGCAACGGACTAGAATCGGAGGTTACGAGGAACTTCATGGCTACGGCGCTCGTCACGGGAGCAACTGGTTTCATTGGTAGTCATCTGGTCGATGCGTTGCTCTCACGGGGCGATAGCGTGCGTTGTTTGGTGCGCGATCGGCGTAAAGCCCAACCGCTGGCGAACCTCGGAGCGGAATTGGTTACCGCCGAATTGCTCGATTCCAAGCAACTCCTCGCGCCGCTGCGCAACGTGGATATTGTGTTTCATTTGGCAGGCGCTGTCGCCGCGCGCAACGAGGCTGATTTTCACCAGGTGAATGCGCAAGGTGTTCGGTCATTGGCGACCGCGTGTGCACAGCAATCCCCGCCTCCCACACTGATACTGGTCTCCAGTGTCGCTGCAGCCGGACCCGTTGGGCGGCGCCACGTGCGCACCGAAG
>JBGSHH010000234.1:0-1837 GCA_041752355.1 Pirellulaceae bacterium
GCGTGTCCCGACAATCAATCGCTGCGCGAATGGGGCGCCAGTTTGCCGCCGATCCTCGCCTCGTGGTGAAAGCCGGCCGCGGACGCTACGATGGGAATGCCGTCCACGGCGTGTGGCTGGCGCTAATATCACCGTAACGGAGTTGTGTTATGAAGAAGTTCGTCGTTCCTGCTTTGCTACTGGGTCTGGTCTGCGCCGGTTCGCTGTACGCCATCACCAAGGATCAAGCCACGGTGATCCCGGTGTTGGAAACGCTGCAACTCGCACCGCTCAAATCCAAAGTCATCGGCGGCCCGCAGAAGTTCAAAGTCACGCAAAAGACTATCGACCTGCTGCAAAAAACCATGGACGACGGCCACGTCATCATCTTGGGCAACGATGGGTCGATTAAGATTGAGAAGGAGTGATACGCTTCAACCTCCAGTGCGACTGACAGGCTCCCCTTGATCCCCATCCCTTTTGAACTGTGGCTTGAAACAGAAACCGGCGCGCCGAAAGATCAGCCCGCAAACCGCTCTCAGGAGAACTTTTGCAACGTCTCCGTGATGCTGAACGATGGACGGCGATACGCGCTCAACGTTTGGACATTCGACTTTCTGCCGCTCGCTCGTTTTCCTTGGCCCTACGAAGCCAATGGCGTTGAGCAACCGGCCAGCTACGTTTTGCCCCCCGATCTATTTGTCGAACGCCTTGATCGCGATGTGATCCAGCAAGTCATCGCCGAATTGCTCGCAACCGACCAAATGAAACCGGAATGGCTGGTAGACGAACGCGACTGACACCCGCTCCAATTGCAGTTCCGTTGATCTATAGTAACGATCGGACGCCGGGCAAGACGAGACGGTTGGATTGAACGTGGTCCTAAACTGTCCGCAATGGAATCCTCCATCTTGAACGATACGCCTCGGTTGCGTTGTCTGATGGACGAATGTGAAACCGCCGCCCAGGCCCAGGAAAATCACAGAATTCTTGACCTCATTCCGATCGTTCGGCATTGGCTCGATGCGCTCGAAAACGCTATCCTGCACCGCATGCAATTGGACGAGATCGCTCCGATGACGAGTCGAGATTGTTGAAAGCTGTTGTTCCTTTGGATACGTAGCTTCGCCTATTATGAAAACGGAACCCGACAATCTCGCTTGCGAAATCTGCAGTTGTCCCGCCGTCGTTCATCTTCTTGATCAGTCGTCTAAGAAAGAGCACCTATTCTGCTCAACTCATCGCCCCAATCTCCGTCCCGGCCAGAATCGCGGGCTCGAAATTCAGCGTTGGCGATTGGCACCAGATAATCCCTTATCACAAAAGCTGGCTACCGACGAAAACTCACCGGAACACCAATCCTTTCGCATTGAAATGTGCGATATGAAAGTCTTCTGTGGCGGAGCATGTCTGTACTATCTCAGTCGATTAACCAATTCGGATCAGTTCGCGCTTTGGACCGATGAATTTCTTGACAATATGCGTGAGTATGTTGTTTCGCAAACCGAGGGTGCCGCGAATTGCTTTCCGTTTGATCTCGATACAGTGCAATTCATGACTCCCTTCATGAAACACAAATACTACAGTGGCCGAACTGACGCCCCAGCACAAACGAAACAGGATCGGGCCGTGATATTGCTCCTGCATCATCCCTTGTGGTCGGATATTCAGATTGCCGAACACGTTCCGACAACCATAAAACAGCTTCTACGAAGCGCAGACTATACTGCCCTAAGAGCATCGCGTATTAAACAACATGCGACGTAACCGCTCGTTGTTTCGTAGTTGCCTCTGGGCAACACTTGGCGAAAGGCGATCACTTCGGCATCAGCGCCCCCAACAACTCCTCCCGCCACTG
>JBGSHH010000235.1:0-4807 GCA_041752355.1 Pirellulaceae bacterium
TCCGGCGCCAGCGGCTGCTTTCTGGGACCGGAGCATTCCGTGAAGCTTTACATCGATCCGGACGATGGCCATTGGTATCTCGAAGGGACAACTAACTTCGATACCAAAGCCAACGCGCTCATCTATCGATTCAAGGAACCCGGTAAGTTTCGCGCTGAGGTAAAGCAAATCGATTGGAAGCCCGGCGACCCGAAGCAACAGATGTTCCCCATCGAGGATGGCATCTGTTTTGTTTCAGCAATTAGTGGCGCCTTCAAGGGCTATGGCGAGAATCTCAACGCCATGGCCGAGAAGGATGGCTACTGGCATGTCTGGGGCTATTCCAAAGCGGGATCGACGCGGGGAGCGTTCACCTCCATTCGCTTCAACACGCCCGATATGCTCGCCATGTCGCCTAGCCCGCCGGACTTAAAACTCGGCGAAGAAGTTGCTTCATTGCCCGTCGAGCCGGAACTAATGCCGGAGGTAAAAGGCCCACCACCAGCGGATGAGGAACTGTTGGCCGCGCGCGACAAAGTGCAATCGGTACTGGAGCAAGCGGACGTGAACACTTTGTTGTCCGCGGCAACAGAAAAGCGGGCCGCCGCCGAGCGATATTTGCTCCTGGTTGGCGCCCGCGATCGAGCCATCGCTGCCGGCGACTGTCAGGCGACGCTGCGCGTGATCGACAAACTGGCGGAGAGATTCGAGGTAGATTCGTTTGCTTTACGGGTCGAAGCGCTACAACAGTTAGCCGAGACGTGCGAGACGCCCGAATCCAATGTTCAGCTGGGACGTGCTTGCTTACTTGCCATCGATCAGGCCAAGCAAGCCAAGAACAAGGAACAGCAGCAGGCCCTAGCCCAGGTTTGCATCACCGCCGCCCGCAAGACGAAAGATGCCGATCTCAATGCGCGCGCTACCCTCGAACTCCTGGAGGCTCGCAAGTGAGAACGAAACAGGTTGTCACGAATACTAAAGGCCAGGAAAAATGAGTTTTAGGATTTGGGTAACAGTGCCGCTTGTGCTACAAAGAGTGGCGATCTTCGCTGGCACCCCTCTCCAAAACATACTACTTCTCTATGAGTCGACTGAGCATCGTTTGCGCGATTGTGACAATCTTGCCACTCGTGGGTTGTGGCGGGAACGCTAAGCCGTATCCCACGGCAAAAGTCGCGGGGGTCGTGACAATCGATGCCAAGCCCATCGAAAGCGGCACCATCAACTTCATTGCCGCCCAAGGCACCGGTGAGGCGTCCGCCGAAATTAAGGCCGGAGCCTTCGCGGCCCAAGACGTGCCCAAGGGGAACGTCCGTGTCTTTGTGATTGCCACCCAGGAAACAGGCAAGATGGTCCCCGGTTCGAGCGAACCCGTTCCCGAAGTAATCAGCATCGTGCCCGCTCATTATGCGCAAGGCATTGAAATCCAAGTGGCCGGGGACGAGGCCAACCGCCAAATCGAACTTACATCTGTGCCGTGAATAAATTTGAGACGCCCGTCATGAAACGTTCTGGATTCACCCTTGTTGAACTGTTGGTCGTGATCGCCATTATCGGCGTGTTGGTGGCGTTGTTGTTACCAGCCGTCCAGTCGGCGCGCGAAGCCGCGAGGCGCATGCAATGTTTGAATAACGTAAAGCAATTGTCGCTGGGGATGCACAACTATCACTCGGCGCTGAGTGCCTTTCCCCAAGGGGCGATGCAGGGCCCAGGCGATGTCAACGCGGGGCGCACTCCGTTCGATGCCAATCGCTGGTACGACGACTTCACATGGCTGGCGCACATGGGCCCGTACATCGAACAGCAGAATTGGTACAACCTGTGGGATTTCAAGCTGAGTGTTAGCCACGCCAACAATGAGCAAGGTCGTCGCCAAATTATTCCCGGATTTGGTTGCCCGACCGACGGCGTCGCGAAGAATGAATGGACCGCCGGGCAATGGTGCCGGGTGCGGACCAACTACGTGGTGAATTGGGGAAACACTGGCTTCATGCAGAAGAATCACGCGGGGCTTACGTTTGGCGGCGCGCCGTTCACGTTTCGCACGTCAATGTCCTTCGCCGATTTGAAGGATGGCACCTCGAACACGTTATTTGTTTCCGAGATTCTCACACCCAAAGGACAAGGGTGGGAGGGGCCGCTGGGCGAGACGATTATCTCGACAGGCGGTCATTCGTTCGACGCTTTCGTCGGTCCAAATTCCGCAGTTCCCGATGAGGTCGCGCGGCGCTGCCCCGATCCTGGTACCAAGGGACAAACCAGGTGTGTGGTAAACGGCTCGGATATGAACAACTTGCCTGCCACCAACCACGTCGCGGCGCGCAGCAATCACTCAGGCGGTGTGGTGGCCGGACACGGCGATGGTTCGGTGCGGTTCTATAGCGACAACATCGACCTGAATCTCTGGCGCGCATTAGCGACAGCCCGCGGCGGCGAGGCATTCTCGCCGCCATGATTTGATTGGCGCGGAAGGCACCAAACTTATAATGCTGTCTTGCGATCGAGCGTCTTGTTGAAATCCTTCAACTGGTCGATGGCCAGGTAATACAAGAACCAGTCGCCATGTCCTTCGCCGAGGAGTTTATCACCGGCGTCGTCGGACGGGATCGTAGCCGCATTGAGCCATGGATCGAGCAGCGCCATGCGATCGTCGATCGATCCGCCTGACAGCCACAGCGGTTGAATCTCGTTAACCAAGTCGCCTGACTGAGGATCGTCAAAGTCGTAGATGGTGGCTTCGCCGATTAGCAGGTCATCGCCATCGCCACCTGACAGCGTATCGGCACCAAATCCGCCGATGAGGATGTCGCGACCGTTGCGTCCATAGAGCAAGTCGTTGTCATCATCGCCAAGCAGGATATCGTTGCCGTCGTCGCCGTTGAGCGTGTCGATTCCTTCACCGCCGGAGACATAGTCGTGGCCAACGCCGCCATAAAGCGTGTCCTTGCCACCTTCCCCGAAGAGATAATCATTGCCACCCAGGCCGGAGATGTTGTCGTTCCCCTCGCCACCATAGAGCGTATCGACTCCCGCCCCACCTTGGACAAGGTCGTTGCCATCACCGCCATAAATGGTGTTTTCGCCGGCACCGCCCAACAAGCGATCATCGCCGTCGCCACCTTCGAGCACATCATCGCCATTGGCACCAGTGATGTAGTCATCACCTTCGCCACCAAAGGCCATAACTGGAACGTTGAGATTCGAGACCGTGATGATGTCGTCGCCGTCTTGACCATAGACGTAGATCGTGCCGGGCACCGAACCAATCGTGGTGAGCGCGCCATTGATGCGCACACTGACGCCGCCGTTGCTGGCCGAGATGATGATGCGATCGTTCAATGACGTGCCGCCGACTTGTAAGTCACCATTGTCATCGACGAAGGCCGCTTTCACCTCCACTGACAGCACGAAGTTCGCGGCGGCGCCATCCTTGTCAACCGCGGTGAGCGTCACGGGATAGGTCCCGGGGGCCGCGAAGGTATGGCTCACGAACTCAAAATCGCTACCGGTGAAGACTTCCACTTCGCCATCGCCCCAATCGAGCGTAAGATCGAAGCTCGCTAGTTCATCGGGGAGCGAAACATCGGATGCCGAGAGAATGAAGTCATTCGATTGACCAGGCGCGACAATCATGGGCCCCGAAATCTCTGGCTCGGGTGCGACGCTTAGCGCCACGATCGTGCGATTGAACGTCCGGACCGCGCCGCTGTAAGCATTCGTCGCAGTGATCGTGAGCGGATAGGTGCCGTTGTCGGTGTAAGTGTGATTGAGCGACACAACCGCTTGCGAGGCGTTCATGAAGAAGAGATTTTGCACCGGTGAACCATCACCATAGTTGACGGTGACGAATTGCGCGGGATCGCGCATCATGTTCTTCGCGCTGCCGGTGCCACTGTCATCCAACCGCCAGTGCAACACGGGATCGGGATCGGCCACCGGATTGTTCGCGGCAATCGCCATGAGATAGTTGGACGCCGTGCGCGCGGCATAGAGCGACGCCACTTGCGAATTCGTCAGCGAGACGTTGTAGGCGCTAAACTCATCGACTGCGCCATCGAACGGCACGCCGCCACTGCCCATGTGCGTGGTGTCGCGAGCACCCAATGCGTAGAATTGTTGATAGCCGTTTTCCGCGGGACGGGAGCGATCGGTGACAACATCGGCGGCCGATTCCATACCATCCAGGAAGCCGTCCAGATTATCGGTGGCGTCGTCGTAACGCAGCACTGCGTGATGCCACGAACCATCAAAAGCTACATTCCCCAGCGAAACCGAAGTCAGATTCCATACCCGACCGCGAACTTCGCCCGTGGGGAGAACCTCAATCTGGCTATCGTGCCAACCCGCGTTCACGGTCCCTTGGCCAACTTCGCTGATCACCACGCCAGGGCCATAGGCTTGAAACCAAATCGAAAGGGTGGTGCTGTCGTTGACGAACAAACTGGTGAGGTTGCTGCTTAAGACGTAGTTGTCCGGCGGTACTGTGCCAGCGATGTTGTACAGATCGACTGCCGTGTTGGGATCGTTCGGGAATGCGCCGCCTGAGTTGAAGCCGACAGGCAACGTATACGTCCCCTGGCCGACTCCATCGTTGTGAAATTCGAGCGACTGATTCAAGATGAGCGTATCGCCTTCGTCGATCGTTGTCGTATTGGCGGCGGCGAAGTGTTCTGCCACCTCGGTGCTAGCGAGCGCGCGATTGTAAATGGCGACTTCATCCAACTTGCCGGGGAAGTAGGTATGCAGCGCAGGCGCTTTGCCGATGGTCAGCGCCGATGTATCCAGACCGGCGGCACCCGTGCGAACGCTCGTGGCATCGAGTTGGCCA
>JBGSHH010000236.1:0-20050 GCA_041752355.1 Pirellulaceae bacterium
ACTAATAATTTTGTAATTAGATATTGACAAAACCAATGATTATTGTTACCTTACGGGGTGGCGCATCACGCCGGGAAGGCTACCCGCTGGACAGAACCGAGGGACGAAATCGAAGACGACCGAGCTGATTTTCGACCTGCACAGTCGCCAGCGGCGCGGCACGCAAAAGAAGTGGGCTGCACAAGTCGGCAAACGGAACGCGACGGTGACGAATTTGAGGCAAGCTATTGTTCACCAAGGACTTACCGCTTCCGTTCCAGTTTTCGACGGTGGCCTCGAGACTTGTGCGGCCGGTATCGCTCGCCACCCATTGGGGGCTGTACAGCGAACGATGCGGAGGGGGCGGCGGGGAAGTCCTCAAAGCAGATTTTAGACCTGTACAGTGGCCAGCTCCAAGGTACGAAAAAGTGGGCTGCACAAGTCGGCAAACGGAACGCGACGGTGACGAATTTGAGGCAAGCTATTGTTAACCAAGGACTTACCGCTTCCGTTGCAGTTTTCGACAGTGGCCTCGAGACTTGTGCGGCCGTTGTCGTTCGCCACCCGTTAGGGGCTGCACAGAAGAAATGGTCTGAAAGAATAGACCAAGAAGGCAAGGCAAGCGAGACGCTTACCTCACAAGTACCCCCAAGGGGATTCGAACCCCTGTTACCGCCGTGAGAGGGCGGCGTCCTAGGCCTCTAGACGATGGGGGCGCTGGGACATTTCGCCGCAGTTAGGCGAATACAGTGTTCTAATCGTCTGCGGCTGTTTGTCAAGGACAGAGGGGACGCGGCGAGGTTCGCGGGGGAGGGGAGGAAGGGCGAAAGTGCCTCGCTGACGGGTCGCGTTAGTGCGAGGCTAAGAACCGGCACCCATGTCGACGAGTTTTTGGAGTTGGTCGTGCAAGGTCGGATCGAGCCAAAGCATGAGTTCGCCGCGGCGGTTGGGAGCAATTTTGGCCACGAGGGGAGCGGCTTTGATGAGTTCCTGCAAAGCGGCAGCTTCGCCATCGGCGTTGCCTTGACGATTGGCGAGATTGGCCAAACCGAAATGTCCGACAATGCGAAACTGCACTTCGGTCGGCTCAACATTGACCAGCTCGCGATAGAGGGTGGCAGCCTTTTTGGTTTCGCCTTGCTCGCTGTAGAGCTTCGCCAGGCCTTGCTTGGCCAGTCGGGAATAGCGGAGGTTGTCGCCGCCCGTGGTCTCAGGCGGGAAGTATTCCCAGACGGCGCGGTAGGCGGCTTCGGAAGGTTGCTTGAGCATCGCCGCCAGCATGAATTGATCGTTCACGGTCGCCTGCTTGGCGATTTGCGGTTTGGCATTGGGATCGATGGCAAGCAACGGCCGCGAGCGCGTCGACCAGGCAGCGCCACCTCCAATCAGGAAAGCCAACAATAATGCGAGAGCCCACCAGAGAAAGCTGTTGTTGCTGCGAGGCGCGGCGTGATCCGCCGTCTGCATCAGCGTATGCAACTGTTGCGTCGCGGCATTGCCGGAGCTGCCGGCGGTCGCGAGTTCATGATCGATCCAGGCGAGCGCTTCGGCCGGCCACGGCTCTTCCGCTTCGCCTTGGGGTTGCAATGTGCGGAGTTCGCGGAGCAAATCTGCGGCGGAAGCGAAGCGGTTCTCCGGCTTCTTGGCCATCAACTTATGCACCATACGGCACAGTCCCGGCGGCAGATCGGGGCGAAGCGCTTCGAGCTGCGCAGGCTGCGATTTGAGATGCTGGACAGCGATGCTCAGCGGTGTTTCGCCTTCAAAAGGAGGCTTGCCGGCGAGCATGTGATAGCAAGTAACGCCAAAGGAATAGAGATCGCTACGTTGATCGACGGACTTACCTTCGACCTGTTCGGGGCTCATGTAAAGCGGCGTGCCCATCGTGACGCCAACCTGTGTGAGGTTCATGGCTTCGCCATTTTGCAGCACGCGCGCCAGCCCGAAGTCGGCGACCTTCACCTCGCCGGTTGGCGAGAGCATGATGTTCTCGGGCTTGATATCGCGATGGATGACACCATGCTGACCAGCACGATGCAGCGCGGCGGCTACTTGCCGCATCAAGCTGATCGCCAGACGGGCGTTGATGGAGCTATTGCGGCCGAGCAGTTGCTTAAGGTTTTGACCTTTGATGTACTCCTGGGCAATGAAATGGACCCCTTCAACACAGCCGACTTCGTAGATCTGGACGATGTTGGCGTGGGAGAGTTTGGCGGCGGCGAGGGCTTCGTTGCGAAAGCGGCGGACGTAACTTTCCTCGCCAGCGAGGTTATGCTTGAGGACTTTGAAGGCGACTTGGCGTTGGAGCGAGCCTTGCTCGGCGAGATAGACTTCCGCCATGCCCCCGCGGCCCAAGCGTCGCAAGATCTGGTAGTCACCCAGTTTGCGGCCCGAGAGGTCGGCCTCGGTTTTGTCGGAAGTGAGCGGAATCCCGGTACTCATGCAATCGCCTGATCGAAGAAGTAAACGCCACGCTGGTCGAACGTTTCATTGTAGCCGGAGAGCGGCGGCTGCGGAAACACTGGGTAGCGGGGTTCGTGGCGGGAAGTCGCTCAGACGTTACATGCAGATTCCCGCCGTGGACGAAGAGCGTTGCCAATTGGGTCGGAGCTAGGTCGCGGCGGGGGTCGCTTGGTCGGCGAGCACCTGGCTAATCGCCGCGAGCATGGCCTGACGTTGGATCGGCTTGGTGGTGTAGCCATTGCAGCCAGCGGCGACGCACTTATCCCGATCACCTTGCATGGCGTGGGCGGTGATGGCCACGATCGGCAACAGGTGGTCTTGCTCCCGCAAAACGCGCGTCGCGGTGTAGCCATCCATGACCGGCATTTGCATATCCATCAAGACGAGATCGAAAGGGCAACCTTGGCGGTGAGCGTCCGCCACCGCATCCACGGCGAGTTGGCCATTTTCGACTACTTCCACCACCGCGCCGGCCTTACGCAAGAGGAGGGAAATCAAACGCTGATTATCGGGACCATCTTCGGCCAAGAGAATGCGCACGCCAGTGGGGAGTTGCGCGGCAGCGACCGGTTGCACCGACTCGATCAGGGGTGCGTGCGGCTCGCTCGCGGTCGGTTCGCGGGGGACGAATGGAGCAACGAATCGCAAGGTGAACTCGCTCCCTTCGCCCAACTTGCTCGCGACCGTGATACCGCCGCCGAGCAACTGCGCAAAGCGCTGACTGATGGTCAGCCCCAAGCCCGTACCGCCAAAACGACGCGTCACGGAAGAGTCGGCCTGCGTGAAAGGCTGGAACAAGCGCTGCAACACGGTGTCGCTCATGCCTGGCCCCGTATCGGCCACGACGATCTCAAAGGTGACTTCGTTGGCGGTGACGGAGACCTGGCGTGCCGCAATGTGGACGCTGCCGCGTTCCGTGAACTTAATGGCGTTGCCGACGAGGTTGATCAAAATCTGTCGCAGGCGAGTGGGATCGGAGAGCATTTGATGTGGGAACGCTTCGTCAAACTTCTTCGTCAACTCCAGGCCTTTAGCGTCGGAACGAACCCGCATCAGGGATTGAACATCGCCGATGATCTCGTTGACGTCGCAAGGCACCAGTTCCAAGCTCACCTTGCCTGCCTCGATTTTGGAGAGATCGAGTATGTCATTGATGATTTCGAGCAGGTGGAGACCGTTACGTTGGATCGTTTGCAGCGAGCCGATCTTAGGAGGCGAGAGTTCGTCATCCAGAAGCAATTCCGCATAACCCAGGATCGCGGTCATCGGGGTGCGAATCTCATGACTCATGTTCGCGAGGAAGTCGCTCTTAGCGCGTGTGGCTTGCTCGGCTTCGTGGCGCGCGGCGAGGAGTTGCCGGTTTTTAACGTGCAACAGAGTGGCTTGCGTTTCCATGTTGGCACGCGATTCGGCCACTTGTTCCAGCGACGATCGCAGCGCATACGCCACGCTGCGATAGCGGGCGATGTGGGAATTTTGCAGGGTCACAATCGCAATGGCGCCATGCAGTATGGAAATCAACACACCGAGAAAGACAATCGACGACAGCCGCGCCATCGCCACAGCATGCATCCATTCGCGCGCTGGGTAATCGACTCCCAGGACGCCTTCGATGTTGCCTTGGGCATCGTACAACGGCACACTTGCGCTCAACCAGGTGCCCCAGCGATCCGTCGTCAGCCCATCGATTTCGATGCTTCCCTGTTCAAAGGTGCGTCGCAGTGCAGGCGAGAAATTGGCATAGATTTCGCCAATTCCGGTACGCTGTTCGCGTTCTCCCTCGAATTCGCCGTTGCGATCGTAATCGGTTTCGGAATCGACCAGGAGCATCACCCTATCATCGGACAAACGGCGGAAGGTATAGATGTCGGCGATGGCGGGATTCGCTGCCAGCCAGCTTTTTTGCTCTTCAATAAGTCGCAGGTACAACGGATCATTCGCAGGCGTATCGTTAGCCAACTGAGCGTGCCCCATCCGTTCGAATTGCTGGGCATAGATCGGCGCATAGCCGATCAGCAGACGTTTGAGTCGGTCGGATTCATGCTCGCCGGCCGCATCGACCATGTACCAACCGGGGATGAGCACCAGCGCCAGAAACTGCCATCCCAGTATCACGGCCAATCGATGCCCCGTCGCTCGGCAGAGCCACCACGACGCCGCACTCCACAGCAGCACGCAGCCGCTGGCGAAGATGAGGAAATCGTGTTGGTTCCACAGCAAGTCGAACATGTTTGCGCCGGGTCGCCCAAAAGCCATCGTGACTGGAGGCGATTCACTCGCGCAGGCCGATGCTGGCCGCAAGCTGCCCCTTGGCAAACCTAGCGTGCAAAAAAAGCGGCGAACGACTGGCAAGGGGGATTTACACTCACCCAGGCGGAAGATGCGGGAACTACATTTCGAAGCGAGTGAGGTCAAGCATGATTGTAGCGGTTAAACGGATGCTACTTGGAGGAACTCACCGGCAACCGGAGATCGACCAAGGAGTTCAGACTGCCGGAGCGAAAGCCCTCCAGGTCGAGCGTGACGAACCGAAAACCTATCTCACGCAGCTTCGCCACCAGTTGCTCCCGATGCTCGGCAGCCAGCAACATCGGCAAGGCATCCACAGGCACTTCCAACCGCGCGAGGTCACCGCGATGATAGCGCACGCGCACGGTACGCAGGCCGAGCGAGCGCAAATACTGCTCGGCCTGATCGATCATTTGCAGACGCTGCGGTGTCACTTCCTCGCCGTACGCGACGCGACTCGACAAGCAGGGAGACGCAGGTTTATCCCAAACTGGAAGTTGCCAATAGGCGGCCAACGCACGCACATCGGCTTTCGTAAAGCCACATTCGATAAGCGGGCTTCGAACGGCATGTTCAGCCGCCGCTTGCATGCCCGGGCGATAGTCGCCTTGGTCGTCGAGATTCGCGCCGTTGACGAAGATATAGTCGCCTGGGAGCTTGGCCTGCAGTTGCTCCAGCTGAGTATAGAGTTCCGTTTTGCAATGGTAGCAACGATCCGCAGCGTTGCGCACATACGCTGCACTAGCGAACTCGTCGGTCTGAATGACTTCGTGTCGAATGCCGATCAGCTTTGCCAAGGCGGTGGCGTCCTCAAGTTCGCCGCTAGCCAAACTGGCGCTCACGCCGGTCACTGCCAAGGCGTCAGCGCCCAGAGCGACGTGTGCGGCTTTCGCCACGACCGCGCTATCGACCCCCCCCGAGAATGCGACGGCGCAACGTATCCACCCGCGCACCAAATCGAGCAGTTGCTCGCGCAGTCGCGAACAGCGTTCGGCGGGCGTCTCAACAACTGTCGCGGGAATCGTCATCAGTTCGGCCAGCAATTGGCCGGCCCCCAAAGAAAATACCTGCGAGGCTGCCGGGCAATTTCCTCCACCGCAATGCCGTGGGAGTGCGTTCGTGAGAGCCCGCAGTCAAAAAGTGGACACCGTAACCTTGGGTTGTGTGATCGGACCGGTTGTCGCGACGAGCGCGGCGGGGTCCGCTATACACGCGGCCAAAGCTTAAATTTAGGCATCCATGCGGACTATTATCGGCTCCCCAAGAAAATGCATCGCAGCACGGACATGGCAGAGGAAATTGCCAGGCAGTCCCGCAGGTCGTTGGATTGCATGGTAACAATCTGCTCCCGCAGCGACAAGCTGGATTGTCGCGTTGTTTGCTTGACCTTGACCACCCAGATGCCGACAATCAAAGGAGTTGCGACAATCCGTCCGCAACGACTTTTCTGTACGTATTTCTTTCACCGTCTTTCGCTGCGGCCCATTATGAGCGTCATCGACTCAGATGCCGAAGTCCAACTCAGTGGCGAAGCGGTGATCCACGCACCCCTGCCACCCCAGCGAAGCACGCCGCCGCCACTGCCGCCACGTCCCGCCACGATAACGAGTGACAAAATAACGAGTGACATCGCCACCCCTCCGACCAATGAGGAGGCAGCTCTGGGGCCCCCTGAAGCAGACGTTGCGTCGCTTCCTCGCCGCTGGAACCTGTTGGCGATTCCCAGTTGGCTGGTGAGCCTGGTCGTCCATTTGGCGATGATCTTACTCATGGCGATGTTTACGATTCCACTGCTCATTAACGAACCCGATGCGATACTCGTCGCCAGTGTGGCCGAACCGTACTTGCTGGAAACCACCGAGGCCGTGGCGATCATGCCGCCCCTGATGGCTGAGCAACATGAAACGACCAACTTGCCTGCCTCGGAAATGATCGAGAGCCAGAACCTTACGGAAATCGGCACTGCGGCTCTGGGCGATAGTGCGTCGGCCATGACCGATGTCGATGCCGTAAATATCAGCGAAGTGGCCGAGCTCTTTGGGCAAGACGGTGCCGGCATGGCGAATGTTGCGGGCCCTGGAGGTACGGCCGAGTTCTTCGGCGTGAAAGCAGGCGGCCGAAAATTCGTGTTCATTGTCGATAGTTCCAACAGCATGCGCGGGCGAAAGTTCGCGGACGCCAAGCGGGAACTCGAATATGCTGTGAAGAAGCTCGATCCCAAGCAGTCGTTCTACGTAATCTTCTTCGACCAGAACGCCGAGCGCATGTTCGCCGCTGGTGGCAAAGAGCCCGAAGCGCGGCCTGTGCCAGCGACCGGCGAGAACATTCGGCGACTGGAGTACTGGCTGCCGCTCATCAAGAACGAACTCCGCACCAATCCCTACGACGCCGTGAAGTTCGCCGTCGAGATGCTTCCCGACGCGATTTACATCCTTTCCGATGGACAGTTCACCGACAAAGGGCAGACGGAGCGGTACCTGGCGGCGAACAATATGATCGATGAACCGCTGGAGGGACGACGTCCTAAAGTGGTGATTCACACGATTGGGTTTTACAGCCGCGAAGGCGAGCCAACGTTACAAGCCATCGCCAAAGCGTATGGCGGCACCTACCGCTTCGTCCCCAAGCCGTAAGCACGAGAAGTTTGCCGAGCATGTCCCATCGTCCTCACTCTATCGAGCAATCGACGCAGACCGATCTGCTGTATGGAAGGTCGCGCGCTGACGATTCGGCGGTTTCCACGCTCGATCGTGCAGCAAACAAGAAAACAAAGAGGCCGCTCGCCACCGAGCAACCCGCAATTGAAGATTCGACCCTCGCCCAACTCAATGCCCAAGCCGACGCAATCAGCCAGAATGCCGCAACCAGAGCCGACAGTTCGCTCACCAGTCAAGTCCCAAACGTCGATGGCGAAGAAGGTCATGCCAAGTCCAAAGGCTCGCGCTGGCGCTATCTCGATGGCATCGCTCCTCCGGAACACGCGTTGGGAAGTCACGAAACGCCATTGGCCGTGGTCCCTGTGCCACGTCCCTCTGGCATGGTGGCCTGGGGTCGCACTTTGTGGCGCGCGAGTTACGCATCGCTGCTTAGCTGCGCGGTGCATGTGGTGGTGCTGATTTACCTGATGTTGATCGTGGTACCGCTCGGCAAGTCGTCGTGGGCGTCCGCAATTATGGGGCAGCAATCGAGCGAAATCGAGCCGCTGGAAGTAGTCCAACGCGAGATTCAGAACATCGCGCTTCCCACCACCGTCGAATTCACAACCTCCAAGCCCGTGACGATGGAACTCTCGGTACCGGAACTAGAAGTCGACAAGGGTGCGACTTTCGGCTCCTACGCCGTGCAACCGTTGTTGGCGGCGGTGAAGATTACCGGCCCTGTCGGCGATGTGCAGCAATTGTTTGGCGCGCTTGGCCAAGGCAAGAGCCAGTCCGGCGATGCGACAGGCGGCGCGGAGTTTTTTGGCGCCAAGGCGACCGGCAACAAGTTCGTTTTCGTCGTCGATTGCTCGCGCTCCATGGCCGGTGAACGGTGGCAACTCGCTTGCCTGGAACTCGACGCTGCGATCAATCGACTCAAACCAGAGCAGCTGTTTTACGTGGTGCTATTTGATGGCGGCGTGCATCGCATGTTTCATCATGACGACCGCGAAGCTGCTCTATTTCCAGCGACGCAACAAAACAAAGATCGTTTTCGCGAATGGCTGGCCGCCGCGCAACTCGGCCCCGAGACACGTCCATTCTTATCGGTGAAATGCGCGCTGGATCTCCACCCTGACGCCATCTACTTACTTTCCGATGGCGACTTTACCGATCCCACCGCCGCCTATCTGGGCGAAGTGAACCGTCCCGCTAGTCGCGCTCATCCCGATCGCGAGCAGGTAGTGGTTCACACCATCAACTTTCATGGCCCGCGAGATCAGGTCATGATGAAGAAAATCGCCCGCGAAAACCGGGGCAAGTATATTTACGTCGGCGCGCGCTGACAAACGTTACGGCAATGACTATTTCAGCCCGCGCGCTAGGCCATCGAGTTTCCACTCTGGTTCGATCTTCACGCCCAGATGCGTCAGGACCGTTACCGGAGCATCCACCACAAAAGTCTGTTCCTGGAACTTGCCTCGTTGCGCTGCGTCGCCACTGACGACGAGAAAGCTGTTGAGAATCTCCGGCACCTGATGTCCTTTACCATGCCCTGTCCCTTTACCGCCATGATCGCTGGTGACGACGATGATCCAATCCTCGTTGGCGAAGGATTCCCGAGCGCGCAGCGCTTTGAGGACATCACCAACATGCTGATCAACATTCTCAATCGCGGTGATGTACTCTTTCACCGTCGGGTGAAAGCCATGCTTATGACCAGTTTCGTCCACCTGACCAAAATACAAAAACATGCAGGTCAACTTGGGATCGGCGATCTGCTTGAGAGCTTCGGCCGCAGCGGCGGCGTCGAACTTGGCGTAGTCCTTGGATGGGTCTTCCCATTTCTCGTGAACGTCGGCCTGGCTGACGATGTACTGGTCGATCGGCGCCCAGGTCACCAGCGACACCGTGCGAGCGTCGGGAAGTTGGCTCTTTAATCGTGCGAAGAAATGCGGATAGGCTTCGTAGTCGCGACCTTTGAAAGAATTATCATGCACGCCATGTTTATCGGCCCAGACGCCGCACAGAATGCTCGACCAACCTGGACCGCTGATGGTGTCGTTCTTCTGATAGCGCTCGCCCAGAATGAGGCAGTTGTCGGCGTGGATGCCTTCCTTGATCAGTCCGTCTAGTTGAGGCGTCTTCGCAGCTTGCAAGGCGTCGAAGCGCGTGCCGTCGATGCCGAGATAAAGAGCTTTTTTGGTTTTGGCAGGTTCGGCGGCGCAGATGGCATGGGCCAGAACGAACATCATGATGATCGACAGTGTCAACTTCGTCATAGCTAATTCTTCCTGAGTGAGTACCGGCCAGCATTGTTGCGTGAATCTATCCTAACGAACTCTTGCGGCCCTCGCCTTAGTTGTAGGCCTCCTATAACATAATCTTCATGACAAGCAGCTACTACGACTACGACGTGCTCATCATCGGCGCCGGCCACGCTGGCACGGAAGCGGCACTCGCGGCTGCCCGCCTGGGGGCAAAAACGGCGCTGCTCACCACCAACCTCGACACTGTCGCCCAAATGAGCTGCAACCCGGCCATCGGCGGCGTGGCCAAAGGGCAAATCGTCCGCGAAATCGACGCGCTCGGCGGCGTGATGGGTCAGGCGATCGACGCGACAGGCATTCAATTCCGGATGCTCAACCGTCGCAAAGGCCCCGCCATGCACAGCCCGCGCGCGCAAGCCGATAAGAAGGGCTACCAGTTTTGGGTCAAAGCCTTTGTCGAAGAGCAGCCGAATCTCGACCTGCGGCAAGAGATTGTTGAGGATCTGTTAGTCGAAGAATCCTCCGAGACTCCCCACTTGCGCGTATCCGGCGTTCGCTGTCGCGGCGACGTCACCTATCGCGCTCGCGCCGTCGTCCTCACCACTGGCACGTTTTTGCAAGCGATCATGCACACCGGGGAAGCCAAAACCCCAGGCGGTCGCGGTGGCGAAGGAACAACCGCCGGTATCAGTCAGGCACTAGCGCGACTGGGTTTTGAGGTCGCCCGTTTCAAGACGGGGACGCCGCCACGACTTAACGGCCGCACGATCGATTACTCCCAAACGGAAGAACAACCTGGCGATGACGATCCGCAGCCCTTTTCTTACCTGACAGACAAGCTGTCGCTCGAGCAATTGCCCTGTCACATCACGCATACGAATGAAGCGGCCCACGAAATCATTCGCGCCAACTTGCATCGCGCGCCGATGTACAGTGGCCAGATCCAATCGCGCGGTCCACGCTATTGCCCTTCGATTGAAGACAAAGTCGTGCGTTTCGCCGACAAATTGCAGCATCAACTCTTTCTCGAACCCGAAGGGCGGCACACGAAAGAAGTGTATGTCAACGGGATCTCCACCAGCCTGCCGCGCGATGTACAGGAATCGATCCTCAAAATCATTCCCGGCCTGCAAAACGCCCAGATCATGCGCTATGGCTATGCGGTGGAATATGACTTTTGTCCGCCGGAACAACTCTGGCCAACCCTGGAAACTAAGAAGGTCGCCGGACTGTATTTTGCAGGCCAGATCAATGGCACCACCGGCTATGAGGAAGCCGCCGCGCAAGGCCTGATCGCGGGTGCCAACGCCGGACTCAAACAATTGGGGCGGGAACCACTGATTCTCTCTCGAGATCAAGCCTACATCGGTGTATTGGTCGATGATTTGGTCACTTGTGGCGTGGATGAACCGTATCGCATGTTCACCAGCCGCGCGGAGTTTCGTTTGACACTGCGCCAAGACAATGCCGATCGTCGCCTGACGCCGCTAGCGTACCAGCGCGGCCTTTGCGATCGCGTGCGATTCGAACGCTGGCAGCAAAAGGAACAAGACATTACGGATGCGCTGGAGTTGCTGACACAACATCGTCGCGGAGAAGTAACGCTAGAGAAGTATCTTCGCCGCCCGGAGGTGCAGTGGAGCGAACTCGTCGAACAATGTCCGGAACTGGATCGCTTCTCGACGCAGGTTGCCGAACAGGTCTGCTTTGACGTGAAATACGCAGGCTACGTCACTCGCCAGGAGCAACAAGTCGCGCGACAGCATCGCTTAGCGGAAAAAATCATTCCCGCCAGTTTGGACTATGCCTTGCTCAATCAGATGCGTACCGAAGCGCGAGAAAAACTGGCGCGGGTCCGACCGATCACGTTGTCGCAAGCGAGTCGGATCAGCGGCATCACCCCAACGGATGTGGCATTGCTTCTAGCACATCTAGAAGGGCGATTGCGGGGCTAGGTAATTCACGATTCTGCGGGGTTTGAGCAGGCCACGTGGGCGCATTCTTCCCTGCCTTGCCTGACTATCCAGGCCCATATTGGCGGTTTGGCGAGCCTAGCGTTTAAGGGCGGGACACGTCTGGGGGGAACTACCGGGAAATGAAGATTCCAAGCGGTTTCCGTAACATGTTGATTGGATTGCAGTTGCGGCGTTGCAATCAATCTTGACTACGAAATTTCCGCCGCTATAATGCCTGCGATTGGCAAATTCGGTAAACTCGGAAGAACCGGATGATCCAATTGATTTGAGCGATCCCGAAAGGTGTGTTAACTGCGCACTTGGGCGGAGCTTGCTCAATGGGGAGAGAGGCGATGAGCCTAGGTTTCAGGAAGGGGACTAGCAACACTCGTGGCGTGTCACGGAGGTTGTGGAGCGAACTAGCCGCACTGGCAAGAGGTCAAGGTTGGCTCCCGAACAGCTAGTCCGACCATCGATAAGGAAGGATGGTTTCTGCCATGTCCACAAAGACTGTGTTCACTACCGGCGAAGCGGCGAAGATCTGCAAGGTCAGCCAGCAGACTATTATTCGCTGTTTCGACAACGGTTCGCTGAAGGGATTTCGTGTCCCAGGCAGCCGGTTTCGTCGTATCCCGCGCGATCAGTTGTTCGCATTTATGCGAGACAACGGCATCCCGACCGATGCCCTGGAAAGCGGCAAACGCAAGGTATTGATCGTTGACGACGATGAAGAATTGGTCGAATTGTTGGTCGATTCCTTCCTTCGGGATGGTCGATTCGAACTCAAAACCGCCAACAACGGCTTCGATGCTGGCATGCTCGTCAAGGAGTTCCGCCCCGATTTGGTGGTGCTCGACGTTATGTTGCCGGACATTAATGGCAAGGAAGTCTGCCAACGAGTCCGGAGTGATAGCACGCTTGAGATGGTCAAGATTATCTGCATCTCCGGCATGATCGAGCAAGACAAGATCGCCGACTTGCGGGCGTCTGGGGCGAACGACTTTATGAACAAGCCGTTCACTGTCGACAAACTACTCGACCGCTGCTGCGATTTGCTCGATATCGAACGAGCGGTGGTGTCCTAAAACCAAACGATGCGCAGGACGGATTGCTTGATCCGTCCTGCCGTATTCGCGCGCGGTGCCTGCATGCCCGATGCCGATGATGAATTGCAGCGCCAGCTCGCGCGCTTGCACGAACTCGAAACCGAGTTCGCCGTTGCACTTGAGCGCGAGAAGATCGCCTCGCTCTATCAATTGGCCTATGGACTGAGCCACGAGTTCAACAACCCCCTGGCGAACATTTCCTCGCGCGCCCAGACGCTGCTCTTGGAGGAAAAGGATCCGGAGCGCCGACGACGCTTGGCGACGATCAATGCGCAAGCCTTTCGCGCGCACGAAATGATCGCCGATTTGATGCTCTTCGCCAAACCGCCACGCCTGGAAAAACGCGACGTATCAATCTTCGCACTGCTGGAGAAATTGCGAACAGAAATGCTGCCGCAGGCGACGGACCAACAGACCAAGCTATTGCTTCTCGGCGAGAATCCCGTTTCTGTTCCCGCTGATCCCATCCACTTGGCAGAAGCCATCAAGGCGGTGATCAAGAATTCGCTGGAAGCCATCGGCGAAGGAGGGCGAGTGGAGATCATGCTGCGAGCTGCAGTGGACACAGTCGCGGTTGAAATCACGGATAGCGGTCCTGGTATTTCGCCCGAGGTCCGGCGGCATTTGTTCGATCCGTATTACTCAGGGCGCGAAGCAGGACGTGGCTTGGGTTTGGGGCTATCCAAGTGCTGGCGGATCATTGACGAACATGGTGGGCGAATTGAGGTGCGCAGCGAAGTCGGCCAGGGTGCGACGTTCCGATTGATCTTGCCCAAAAGAGACTAAAGGCGCCCAGGGCAGGGCGGCAGCAATTACGGTGGGCTGATGGCCTTCAATAGCTGGTCGCGAATGGCCTGCAATTGTGCGTCGTCGGTAATCTTCCCGCCGGCCGGATCGGTGACGTAGAAAACGTCCAGAACCTGATCGAGATAAGTACCGATCTTCGCGAGATGCACGGACAGACCTAGCTCAAAAATCGCGCGCGTGATCGTGTAGAGCAATCCAATGCGATCGTGGGCGAAGATATCCAAGATCGTATAATTCTCGGCCGTGCCATTGTCGATGCGGACTTCGGCCGGGGGCGCGACAAAGCCTGGCGTCGCGCCAATGCCGGGTGCCTGCCAGACGCGGCGAAACGTCGGCGGCTTGTTAGTTTGGTCCTTGAGCGCCGCAATGAGCGCCGCGCATACATCGGTCAAACGATCGACAGGCGGAACGCCGGCGAAATCGGTATCGCTCACATAAAAACGATCGAGTACCAGCCCCTCGGCTAAGGTGGCGATGGAGGCCGATAGAATGCGCGAGCCTTTGCTGGTGAGCGCGCCGGTCAACTTATGAAAGATGCCCGGCGTAATTTCCTCGTAGGTACCGATGGTGTATTCGACGGCGTTGCGTTCTGCGTCGAATCGCGCCCACGCCGTCGCTTCGCTACGCGGCAAGATACGCAGTTGATCGAGCTGTTCATGCACCGTCGCCAGCGGACCATCGAAGATATACCAGCCTGGCAGCGTGGCAACCTGTTTCTCCCACCAGTCCGATGCCGCGTCACTCTTGACGAGTGCCAGCAGCTCTTCGCGTTTGCGTTTAAGCGGATTCGAAGCTTTATCCGGCGACTCGCCTGCCAAATGGCGCATGGTGCGGCGATAGAGTTCCGTTAGCAGTTCCAACTTCCATTGATTCAGCACGCCTGGGCCCACGGCAGCCAAGTCGGCGGCAGTTAATAGGTACAACATCTGCAACATTTCCGGCGAACCGACGTCGACCGCGAAGCGCACCACCACTTGCTCATCGTGTAAGTCGCGTCGAAACGCGAGATGGGCCATTTCGAGATGCTTATGCACCAGGAACACCAGCGTTTCCGTCTCACGCGCCCCCAAACCCAGGCGCTCGGCTGTTTCCTGCGCAATGCGTCTACCGACTTCACTGTGATCCTCGACAAATCCCTTACCTAGATCATGCAGCAGTAGTGCCAGATGCAGGGTGCGTTTGTCTTTCAGGCCGCGATATACCTCGCCCAATGGTCCCGTATCGTGCGTGAACTCGGTGACGGCTTGTACGGCCCGGATGGAATGCTCGTCGACCGTGTACTTATGATAAGCATTGAATTGCAACAAACAGCGGGCGTGCGCCATGGCGGGAATGATTTTTTCCAGCACTCGCAATTCGTGCAAGCCACGTAACTGATCGCCGAGATTGCCGGGCAGGGCCATCAATTCCAGGAAGCGTTTGATCGCCGCCGGCGTGACCGCCATGACGCCGCGGGCGGTCATCGCTTCACGAATCGCTTCCCACGAATCGTGATCGATTCGCTTACTATAAAGATTCGCCAGATTGAGCAAACGCAGCACTTGTTCCAAATCGGTCGTAATCTTTTGTAGACCGCGCCGCGTCGCCTTGATATGCATCGGGCCAACGCGGAAGTCGCGTTCGACCTGATGTGAAACCAAAGGACCAAGTAGATTCATCAGCGGCGTTCGTGGTCGCGCTCCCGCTTGAACGTAGACCGCGACGTTGCGAACTTCGCTGGTATGCTCAAAGTACTCCCGCATGAAGCGCTCGACTGGCAAGATGGCGGCATCGCCTTGGTAGGCGAACTTTTCCGCAATGCGCAATTGCTCCGTCTTGTCGAGTAAATCTTGCGACTTGCCGGCGTGAAAATGCAACTCGTTGCGCAGACGCAGCAGAAAATCACGGGCATTGCGCAATCTTTGGTAGTCGGTCTTGGAAAGATGCCCTGCGCGATGGATCGCCTGCAGGTCGGCCTCGCCAAACCTCACAAAGCCGATCCAACGCACCAGTTGGATATCGCGCAAGCCGCCGCGCGACCGCTTTACATTGGGCTCCAGGAGATTGACCGTCCCGCCATGCTGCTTCCACTCATCGCGGCGCGCACTGCCGATGGCTAGAATCAGGCCTCGAGAACGTCGTTGCACATCGCGTTTGAACTTGCTGGCAAAACGCGTGAAGAGTTGCACGCTGCCAGTGAGCAAACGCGATTCGGCGAGCGCCGTGCAGATGGTCGGATCACTGACCGCCAACTGACAAGCTTGCGGCGGCGTGCGCACGCTAAAGCCTAGGACCAGGCCACAATCAAAAATGGCCTGCGAGAGTTTGCGAGCGAGCGGTTCAACCTGTTTTTCACAAGCCGGCTCAATCAAGAGCATCAGGTCAACATCGGAATAGGGAGCCACGTCCCGACGCCCAAAGCCGCCGTGCGCCACCAGCGCGACTTTCGTCGCCAGATCATCGCCATCCGCTCCCAGTTCCCCCAACACATCTTGGTAGAGATCCAATACCACACCGTCGAGCAAGTCGCACAGTAGCGCACAAACCTGAACACCCGGCGAACCGGCATCGTGCTGGCGGCGAAGTTTTTCGCGTCCTCGAGCCAGGCGCTCTTTGGCGTCGATAACGCTGGGACGAAGCCGCGTGGGACCAGTGCTCATGAATAAACAATCGTAGGGTGGTGCCGATCTATGCAGACCATCACCAGTATGGATGATCGACAGCAGATCGGCACCACCCTACGCCATTTGGTGCCGTGGATGGAGAAGTATCCGGCGCGACAATCGACTAGCCTACAACGCATCCTCACCGGTCTCGCCTGTGCGAATGCGGATGATATCGTTCAGATCGGTGACAAAGATCTTGCCATCGCCAATCTGTCCGGTTTGCGCGGTGCGCAATACGGTATCGACAACCATCGCTAAATTCGCGTCCGAGCAAACGACCTCGATCTTCACTTTGGGAACGAAGTCCACGGCGTACTCCGTACCGCGATACATTTCGGTATGTCCCTTTTGACGACCGAAACCGCGTACCTCGGAAATCGTCATACCGTGAATGCCACGTTCCGTGAGCGCGTTCTTGACGTCTTCCAGCTTAAAGTGTCGGACGATTGCTTCCACTTTCTTCATGTGCGGTGCTCCTCGCAGCAACTCAGGGCAACCCTCAGCGACGACTAAACAAAACGCCGCCAAGGGTAATTTATGCTGTTCTTCAAGTGTACAGCGGCGTTAGATAAAGATGTAGCCCTCTTCGCCGTGTTGCGACAGGTCTAGCCCTTGGAATTCTTGCTCCTGGGTGACTCGCAGTCCCATCGTGGCGTCAAGAATTTTTAGCAAGATAAATGTAATTACACCTGCAAATACCACCGTGACACCAATCGCCGCCAGTTGGCCGATAAACAAGCGCGAAGCGCCATCAATCAGACCCACCGGTTGCCCTTCACTGACAAGTCCCGGATCCGCACACTGGATGGTCGCGAAAACTCCGGTCAGAATTGCTCCCAAGGTGCCACCCACGCCGTGCACGCCAAACGCATCCAGCGAATCGTCGTAGCCCATCGCTTGCTTCAATTTGGTGCAGGCGAAGAAGCACACTAAGCCAGCGGCCGCTCCCATGGCTAAAGCAGGCATGGGTTGCACAAAGCCAGCAGCCGGTGTGATGCAAACCAAGCCAGCCACCGCGCCTGAGCAAGCTCCCAGTACGCTCGGCTTACCGCGGAGGATCCACTCGATGATTGCCCACGACAACGCGCCAGCGGCAGCCGAGAAATGCGTAGCGGCGAAGGCGCTGGAAGTAAGTCCGTCGCAGGCCAATTCGCTGCCAGCATTGAAGCCAAACCAGCCTACCCACAACATGCCTGTCCCCAGCGTGGTATAGGTCAGATTGTGCGGCGGCATCGGCTCGCTGCCAAACCCCAACCGGCGACCCATCACCAAGGCGCACACCAATGCCGAGACACCGGAACTGATGTGCACGACGGTACCGCCAGCAAAGTCCAATGCGCCACCCATCAGACCGTTGCCTTCACCTTTCGCAAATGCAGACGGCAACACATACGCCAATAAACCGCCATCCCACACCCAATGGCATAGCGGGCAGTAAACGAGCGTTCCCCAAAGAATGCTAAACACCACCATCGTGCTGAACTTCATCCGTTCCGCAAAGGCACCACAGATCAGCGCCGGCGTGATGATGAAAAACATGCCTTGAAAGAGCATGTGCGTAAACATGGGGATCTGCCACGGCTGGCCGGCATTAAACATCGGCGTGACGACCGTCTCGGTCTCTTGGTCCCAATAGCGCTGCACACCATTCATGAACAGGTGGTCACCGTTGCCGATGAACTTATCATCGCCGCCAAAGGAAAGCGAATAACCATATAAGGCCCAAATGACCGTCATCAACCCCATCAGAAAAATGCACTGCATCATTACGCCTAGCACGTTCTTCTTACGGACCAGACCGCTATAGAACATTGCCAGGCCGGGCGCGGTCATAAATAAGACGAGCGCGCAGCTCATTAGCATCCAAGCGTTGTGGCCTGCGAGCGCCGCATCTTCCACGGAAGATCCGGAACTGGCGGCAGGTTGTGTCGCCGTAGGTTCCGTGGGTGGCGGAGTTTCTTGCGACCAAACAGCAGACGCCGAGAAAATGGCCAAGCTGAAAAACAAGAGTGACGCCACCAGCACAGCTGGGCGAATCATCGAAAAGCGCATACGCACACCTCAACGTGGTCACTCGCTAAGTGCGAGCTTCACGAGTTTGTGCAGCGTGGCCGCCATCCGCGCCGCGTGGACCGCCTGATAGGATATAATCGCTGCCGCACGGTATGAGAGGATTCGCCGGCCTTGCCTAAAGGGGCGCTGCGCTAGTTGCGCAAGGTATCCTCGCACGCCGGTTGCCTGGGAGCGGCGTCGCGATTCCAAGTCGCTTAGCGTAGTAACGTCGGGGCAGGCTGTAAAGAAGCAGTAAAGTTTTTTAGAGGTTTTTGGGACCGTACTCATGCGCATCGGGATTTTCGGCGGATCATTCGATCCCGTACATCTCGGGCATTTGCTGCTGGCGGAAACCTGTCGCGAGCAAGCACGCCTCGATCAGGTGTGGTTTATGCCTGCCGCATCTCCCCCGCACAAGCGTCGCAACGTGCTGTCGCCTGCGAAAGATCGCTTGGAGATGTTGCGTTTAGCCATTGGAGGCCACGCGGGATTCCAAGTTTCCACCCTCGAAGTCGATCGTGGGGGCGTGAGCTATACGGTTGACACGCTTCGACAATTGCGCGAACAACATGGCAGCGATGAACTGTTTTTGCTAATGGGGGGTGACACGCTTGCCGATTTGCCAAAATGGCGCGAACCGGCCGAGATACTAACAATAGCAACGCCGGTGGTTGTGCAACGACATGGTGCACCTGTCCCCAACTTCGCCGTGCTTACGGCGCTCGTCGATTCCGCGCGGCTAGCCACCTTTTCCGAATACATCGTCGAAATGCCTGTCGTCGAAATCAGTAGCACCGAGTTGCGCGAGCGCGTCAAAAGCGGTCGTAGTATTCGCTTTCGTACACCGCGCGCCGTCGAGAAGTTTATCGAGGCGCAGAAACTCTACCTGGACAACCTATAGTCAAACCTCTTATGCCGACGCACATTGCTAAACCGACCATCGTCGAAGCTGCTGGAAACAAACCCAAACGCATCGAAGAGTTCATTGGTCGCGTAAATACCCAGACCGATGCCCTTAGTATCGCGCGGATGGTCAGCCCTGGCGGGTGGGTCGAGCCCGGTCAACGACCCGACTTCGACGAGTACACAGTCGTGCTGCGAGGGCGATTGCATGTCGAATCGGAACAAGCAACGTTCGACGTCGTCGCTGGTCAGGCAATCATTACTCATGCCGGTGAGTGGGTGCGCTATAGCACGCCGGATGACGAAGGGGCGGAGTACATAGCTGTCTGCTGGCCCGCCTTTTCCCCGACGACCGTGCATCGGGATGAGTAACCACTGAGACAGGCATGAACGATATCAATCCGTATCGTGTCCGTTCTGCGAACCACAGTTGGGCTTTTCGGGCCGAGAAGTGCGGGTGAGCTAGTTCGCAGGTGACGAGGCAGCGTCAGTGGCGGCGGCGAGGAGATCACGCTGCCAGGCGTCGGGGAGGAGGCGGGCGAGGTCGTCGGCCGGAGTGGTAACGATTTGCGCCAGCAGGCTGGTTAGATAGTGCTGCGGATCGACGCCGTGGCGCTCGGCGCTGGCTATCAACGAATACCAGACAGCGGCTGTTTGCCCGGCGGCATCGTGCCCGGCAAAGAGCCAGTTCTTCCTGCCAATCGCCACCCGTTTCAGCGCTCGTTCCGCCGCGTTGTTGTCGATATTGAGGAAGCCTTGCGTGGTGTAACGACAGAGCGCCTGCCATTGATTGCGCGCGTACGTCATCGCCTGACCCAGCGGACCACGCGGCAAGACCTCCGCGCACGCGCTCTGCTCGTCAAGCCACGCCTCGATCTTCGCCAGCACCGGCACGCTGTGCGCTTGGCGCAGCGCCAATCGTTGCGGTTCCGCTACATCTTT
>JBGSHH010000237.1:0-11814 GCA_041752355.1 Pirellulaceae bacterium
GAACCGGTTGGTCCCAAGAGTACTACAAACTCGCAAGGCCGAAATACCAGCGTAACATCGTTTAGAATCACTTGAGGTGTGCGCGTCAGGCCTTGATACACCGTGCGACTCAGACCGCGACAGCAAAGCTCAATCGTGTGATCGCTCGCGTGCTGCACTAAGCGCTCGCCGTCGAACAGCAATTCATACGGCCCCAACTCCACACGATCGCCAGGTTGCAGTGCCACCGGGTTGCGTAAGCGACGACCATTTAAGAAGGTGCCGTTCGCGCTGTTTAGGTCGCGCAACACGTACTGCCCTTCGATAAGTTGGATTTCCGCGTGCAGGCAGGAGACATGCGGATGCGAAAGATTAATGTTGACAAGTCGCGCGTCGCGTCCCAAGAACTGCTTGTCGTGCAGTGAATACGAACGGGGCAAGCCTTGCGGCACATCGTTCGTCCAGGCAGGGGCATCGCTCATATGCGCGAGGATGGTGCCCATTAACGTTCCTGACGGTGCTGGTGGTGGTGTCGACGTCCCCTCGCGCTCCACTTCAAAACGGAAGCGACTGGCGCCTGCCATGATGTCACAGGCGGCTGGCAAGAGCGCGCGTTCCTGGAGTACCTGCCCATTAAGCAAGGTGGGATTGCGGGGTGAGAGGGGCTCGACGAACCAGCCTTGTGCTTCGCGGGATAAGCGGAAGTGTTGCCGCGAACAACCCAGATCATGAATCCTGAGGTCGACTTCGTCGCCGCGTCCTACCAATAGCGTGGCATTCTCGAGACGCCTCCGTTCACCCGTGGCGGCAACCCAAAGGCTGGCATTTAACATAGCAATCTCGCCGAAAAACATACGAATACAAAGGTGTGGTCGCTGGAGATCCTACGCGTCCGCAGTGCCGATGCTGCGCGTCATGGGTGAAAAAATCATCAGGCGGGGCGCAGCGGAACGCGAAATCTCACGTTGCTATAGGGAAGTCAGCGCGCATTCTTCGTCATTTGCTGGAAACACCGCATGCTTCCTACCCCGCTGGAAAGTATTGTCCTGCAGGCTCGCCTCGCCGGCGGGTTACAAGCATGGCGGTGGCTGGCCGACGCGCGGTGGCTGCGGACCGTCCAGCGAACCGCGCTCGATGCGCAACTGGCGCTGCCCAACGAGGAAGACGAAGTGGAACGCCAAGATTGGATGAGTGCGCGTTCGCGATTGGAGGACTTACTGCAGACCGCACCTTCACCTGCGGCTAGTCCGGAAGCGGTGCTGCTGGTTACCGCCTGGTCGGAGAGCGCCGCAGCGATCATCGAAGCTTGTCAGAGTTATTTTGCTCTGCAAGCCGAAGCCGCAATTGCTTTCGCCGAACGTTGGCTTCCTGCGCAGTCCGATTACGTCGCCGCCTTGGGCGATCGCGATCGCCACCGCTGGCGACAATGTCTACAGAATGCCAACGTCGCGAGTCAGCAAGCTTTCGAACAAGCAGTGAGCAATCGCTGCAATCTGGTGCTGGAATGTTCGGTGACGGAGTTGCCTCGCTTTGAAGCGGCCGTGGCAGCGCTCGCCCGCGCTGACTATCACATGCAGCTGGCGATTGTGCAATTGGATGTTGACGCGTATTGGCGGGAGCTATGTCAGTCGCGTCAAGCGCGGCGGGACGCCGTTGGTTTGGACGGCCCACCGATAGGACGTCGCCGATTGCGTAAGCGTATTAGATTGTTGCAGGCCACAATACCTGCGCTATTGCGTCGTTCCGAGCTTGCCTCAACCATCATCCTCGATCACGATGGTCAACTTGTCGATATGCCGTTGGCATCCGCGCCAGTCAAGGCCGCTGCCAACGAACCGCCCCGTGCCATCGTCCCTGGCGCGTTTCGATTGGGCGACTTCTCTAAGCTCTCGTCCAAGAACACGGCCGTAGCCCCCGCCACAACCGCTGCTGTCTCATCGAGTGACGCTCCCGCACAAGCGTCACTCGACTGTGAACGACGACGCTCGCTGCAAGCCAAATTGCGACAGCGCCAACTCCGTGCAGACGATCGTCGCGACGACTAACTCGCCAGAGATTCTAAGGGAGCATCCAGGTGTAGCACGCGACCACTCGTTGATACGACATCGTCAAAAAGGGGCTGATGACGAAGAACCAAAGCCCGAGAAACAACAAGATTCGCATGATGGACAGATTGCGCAAGATGCCGAAAAGCATGGTGATGTCCTTGCATGAGGTGGAGTCTATCGCGCGGTTACAAAGGATGCGCGCGCCAACGTTGACGAATTTCTTGCTGATTGAGAATCGCGCGCGAACCGCGATGTACGATCGCTTCGCAATAGCCGATTCGCTCATCCGGTGACGGAATGATGAGCTCCAGGAAGGTTTCGGCGGGAACCATCGGCACGGATGTATCGCTCGTTCCCTCGCTCATGCCGACATCCTTCACCAGGCCGAGGCGTCCCGCAGCGCCCTGCGTCGTGCTGGAGGCGACGAGTTGATTGCCAAACAACTGGGAGGCGTAGGCGTTGGTCGCCGCGTCGGAGTTTCGCAAGAATAGCTTCACTGCGCAGTTGGCCAAGAAATTGTGGATGATATCGGCGTTGCGCGTGAGTTTGCAAAGCGCTGGCAGGTTTTGTACCGCGACGATGTTGGCATGATTGCTTTGTCGCGAGCGCTCGAAGAAATCGGCGTCCCCTTTGCCTTGCGCGGACGTGAAGTAGACCTGAAACTCGTCGCACAGAAAGAAGGTGCGATGGTCCTTGTTCGGCGAACGTAGTATCTGACGAAAATACTCCAGTTTAATGAAGGTGCCAATGACCTTCGACATCAACTCCTTATCCGCGACCGGCATATGAACATAGAGAATCCGTCCGCCGCCGATCATCTCGTCGATGCGTTCTGTTGACTTACCCGCGAAGATGGTTGCGTACGGTTCCATCAGGAACGGATCGATCATGTTCGTGATGTGCGCCAGCACGCTGGTGCGCGTCGAGTCGGCGAGGACCGTCCATTCATTGGCGAAGAAGGTCAGGCAGGCGTCGCCGCGTGGATCGGCGGGATCGAGACGATCGGTGCGCTCCACGATCGCGTCGAGACTCGTCGCCAGCAGCGCGATATCGCGAAAGCAAGGTGGCTCGCCCGTGGGATTGGTCAGACGCACCAACGAGATCGCGTGCCGCAGAAACTTGCGCGCGGCGTCCATCCAAAAGCTATTGTCGTCTTGCTTGGTTCCGAGCGCTTCCATGGTGGCGGTGAATCGCGACGCGAGTTCCAGTTCATCATCGGTGGAGTCGAGAGGATTCCAGTGCAGCGTCGTCGTGACTTGAGCTGGATCGATGATGCGCAGGTCGCGTTCGCGCCCCAGGCGCCGCGCCAATCGTACAATCTTGTCTTGAAAATCACCTTTGGGATCGAGAATGAGACCGCCGACGGGTAGCGTGTCTTGGGGGGAACCGCGCAAGATCGCGTCGAGTATCGCATTCAGCACGCAGAGCGTCTTACCACTGCCAGGTTGCCCCAAGATTAGGCAACTCTTGGTCAAGTCGCTCCAACGCCACGCCGTTCCACCGACGCGAAAGGCCCCATCCTCCAAGACCGAGACCGGATCGTCGGTCGCTTCTTCGTCCGACTCCCGCCACAGCGCAGTCCAAGGGCGCGGTTGATACCAATGCGTGATGCCGAGTTGCTCCGCGAGCTTTCGTCGTCGCTGGATCAACTCCGTCAGCAGAAATCCGCCCCATACGGGAAACAGCAGGAGCACTGCGGCGGCGGTATACCAAGCCATGTTCACCAGACCTAGCATCCCCGAGAAGCCACGAAACCAAGCGCTAAGCACAAGCAGCGCCGTGGCCGTTGTCAGCGCCAGCGCGGCCAAGCCAAGCACGCGGCAGACAATATCGAGCGAGTAGAGATACTTGCGCCACATTCGATCGATCGCTTGCGGCGCGTGTTCAAATCGCCAGGCGAAGTACGATCGTAGCCACTCCTCGCGTGGAATGGCGATCATCCAACACAGTGTGCCTGTCGAGGCGAAGAATGCCAGCGTCCACAGCAATCGCCAGGTACTCCGCGGAGCATAGCCTTTGGGAACCAGATGTGCCGCGAGAAGCACGACGGCGGCGATGGTCGCCGTACGCAAGAACTGATCGGTTTGCCGCATCAGGAGTTGTCGATCGGGAAAACGCATGGCACACCCGCAATGAGGTTAGAATTCAATCGACTACTCGTTAGAGTCTCGCCAGTTCGGCCGGTTCGATCACTAGTTCGCCGGTGTCGCTCACATTCAGTTGCACGGCGCTTGCTCCGGCTTGCCGGGCAGCGAGCAAGGGCTGCGCGAGCATGTCCTCCACGATCTGATCGCGCTGTCGAGCCCCGAAGTCCTTGAGTTTGTCACCTTGTTGAACGACGTCCCAGAGCAGTTCCGGCGCAACGTAGCTGACTTCCATGCCATATTCTTGCGCGACTTTGCGCATCTTCAGTAGGGCGATCTCCGCCTTAACCAGGCCTTCGAGGTGCTTGAAGACATAGATGCGCGTCATACGGCCGATGATTTCGGGGCGAAAGACGCCGGTTTCTCGCAATTGAACTTGCACGGCATTGCGGAGCTCCGCGGGATCGCGGATCTCGCTTTGCAGTTTGACCAACTCGTCGTTTTGGGCGTTGCTAGTCAAAACGATGATAGATTCCGTCAGATCCGCGGCCTTGGAACTGCGCTGGTCGGTGATGCGGCCCTCGCCCATCATGGCCAAGAACAGGTCGCAGACATCGCTGTGCGCTTTCTCAATTTCGTCAAAGACAATGATGCGACGCTTGTTCGCGAGTACTTTCGTCGTGAGTTCTCCCGGTCCGCCATGATAGCCTTGCGGCGAGCCTATCAAGCGGGTCATCGCGCCACCTTGTTTCAATTCGCCGCAATCGAAAAAGATCGCGGCATTTTCGTCGCCGAACAAATGCTCGGCCAGCGCTCGACAGAGTTCTGTTTTGCCAGTGCCGGTGGGTCCGACGAACATCAAGTTGGCGACCGGTTTGCGGCGATATTGTTTGGCATATTGGCCACATAGCAGCGGCGCGAGGTCGTCGATCACGTGATCCTGACCGCGTACGCGCGCTCGCAGGGCGCTTTGCATGGCGATGGGATCGAGATTCCATGTCCCTTGTTGCGTCTGACTGAACAGTTTCTCCAACTCCTCGAGGTTGGAATGTCGTCGGATGATATCGCTCATGAGTGGCAGGTCTCCGGAGTGTGCGTTACGGTATCGATACCCAGGTTGACGCTCTTGGCTTGGCGCATGGCGGCCTGCAACAGAGGCTCGCGTAACAGCGCTTCCACGCGACCGGCGACGCAAGTCAAATTGCCCGCCTGCTCGCTTGCCGCCACTTCGGCGGCCAAGATGCGTGGATGGACTTGCCGCAGTTGCACGTCGTATTTGTGGCACTCGCAGCGCATGGCCAAGAGCACCACTTCGGCGCGCGCGATGCGATCGAGTGGTCGCAGGACGAAGTAGCCGCCGATACTCGCGATCAGCGAAGGCGGCAGTGAAATATCCCGCACGAGCCGCTCGCGACAATGTGCATGCCAGGCGGTTCCCATGCCGAGATTAGCGTCGCTTTCGACCACGGACTCTGCGGCGGCGGTTGTGAGGAAGATCAAACAGTGCTGAAAGCTTACAATGACTCCTCGGTTGGCGTCGCGCCAGACGCCGGTGGTGAGCAAGTGCTGAAGGGCTTCCAGTACTTTGGTGCTAGCCAGTTCAATATTGCGCAATACCAGAACATGATAAGGTTGTCGACGCACGGCCTCGGTGAGGAGGCCGGGTTGTTGTTCGCGACCCAGTAGCGCCCCGACGGACTCGTCGCTTGTGTAGTTGGCGAAATCGATACTCAAGAAGCCGCCACGCTCATGCAACAGCGCTGCTAGTTGACATGCCAGATGGCGTTTGCCGACACCTGACGGACCGAGCAGCATGATGACGGCGAGCGGCGGCAAGTACCCGGCGGCTGTCGTATGTTCGCGCAACGTGACGGCATTCTCCAGATGTTCCAGCAGTCGCTCGATACAGAGATCATGTCCGCGCACGGTTCTGCGGAGTGCATCAAACGCCGACTTAAACTCGCCGCGCGAGCGCAGTCTAAGTGGCGATGCGCCTTGTCGTTGTCGATGCGGACCTTCGATGGGAGCCTGGTCGCCGCTGACGCGACAGACCAGATCAATCGCCCCTTTGAGCGCAGGCCAACGGTAGTAGTGTGACAAGCGGGATCGCTCAAAGCGCAGCATCCAGAGAATGACGCCCACGGCAAGGAGTACCAGCAGTAAGCATACTAACGCCTCGGCCCCGAGAAACTTCGCAACGAGTCCCAGCAGCGACCAGGCAAGCAGCGCGGTGAACAACAGTTGTAGGAGTGGATGTCGAGCCATGATGCAAACTCGCAGGTGCTCTGGGCGGCTAGCGAACAATCGCGATACGCTGGGTTTCGCCTACGGCCATCGCGCTCATGAAAAACTCGCCTTGACTCGTGCGGCAAGCGACGGTGATGCCGCCGATGCCGTCGCGGACGCCTCGTAGCGCGATGCTGGTGCCGCGACCGACCGGGATCGATAGTGTCGCGCCGCGATGCGTGATGGGCACGGTGGCAAAGGGAACGCCATCCACGAGAATCTCAACGACATCACCGTCCACGGCGCAGCTATCGAACAGAAACACGTGATAGAACTGCGCATCGCCGGAAAGTAACTCCGCCCTCATGCCGGAGCTAAGTTGTGGGATCGATTCGCTAACGCCTGACTCATCCTGCGGAATCATTTGTGCAGCGGCGAGGGCACGCAACGTCTCCGCCTGGTCATTGGCGCGCAGCGCCGCGAGCATGCGCCGCGTTGTCAGTGTGTCCATGTCGGCTTTGCCAACAGGGATTGCATCGCGGTAGTCGCCGGCACCCCAGTGCACTTGACGGACTTGCGTTGACTGACCGGCGGTAAGACGCGCTTGATTGTGTTGTGCGAGCGGTTGAAGGTGCCTTTGCCAGTTGGTGTGTTCTCGATCGTCGTTGGTCGCTGGTCCCCCAGTTAGCGAGACGACGACCGCCAGTCCAATCACAGCGGTCAAACTCCACCCTACGAGGCGCCGCACGACACTTGCAGGCGGACGAGGAGCGGCAAGGTCCTTGGAGTCCGAGTCGCTTTCGTCACGAACTTCGCCCTGGATGTCACGGCCAAGACGATCGTTGCCAGCATGATCCTCGGCAAAATCGTCGGGCGGGTCGATGAGTGGCACATACTCGGGCGAAATCAGCGCCGAAGACAAGGGCTCGTGATTGAGATGTGGTTGCATAAGATGAACACCGGCGGATGAAGGACGACGAAGACACAACGCAGGGAACGCTGCCAGGCTGCGCACAACTGGCGGCGATTAAAAATAGCCGCCAGCGTAGGGAATGCTGGGCAAGGAGGGAATGCGACCGCCCACGCCTGGTATCGAGTTGATTTCACCAATAGTGCGGTTGATTTCATCGATGCGTTCCACCGCTGGCAGTTGGCGAACGCTGCCCGATCCATAGAACTGATTGTTCGCGCGCAGACGCTGTTGTAACGTGCCGTCATCTTGACCTTCGGTGATCGGTTGATTGCTCTCGCGCTGATAGCGGCGAATGATCTGCGTTTGATCTTGTAGACTGGACGGAACCATGGCCACGGCGGGCAGCCAGCCAGCGACGTCCTGCCATTGATTGGTCCGCTGGTTGCGCACGCGAGCGACCCGCAGATACTGGCCGACCTGGTAGCCAGGACCGGCGGGGTTGTAGTTGTCGAATTCAATCACGTCGCCAGCCGCAATCGTAAGAACACTCTTCCGGAGATTGTTCAAGTCGCCAACGGAGATGGCCTGTGGCTGTGAGTACTTTACTTTCAGGTTGGAATTGAGTTGCTTGGCTTCGTCCATGGCTTGGGTGAACTTGCCTTGCAGGCTGTAGGCAACGCTTCGCAAGCGACGGGCCTCGGCGTGAGAGGAGTTCTCCTCCAAGACCTCGCCGCAGAGTTCAATGGTGCGCTGCACATCGCCATAGCCGAAGGCTTCGATGCCTTCGGCATACTTTTCGATGGCGACTTGCTCGGCTTGTCCCAACGGCTTAACGCGGAATGCGCCGAGTTGATATTCGCGCGCGAGTTCAGCGCGCTTGTCGGCGGGGATTGTCAACAGTTCAAGATCGGTGGTGAAAGCGCCTTCAAAGAAGGGATGCTGTCGCGCGCCGTGTTCGCGTTCGGCGAATTCCCGCGTCTTATGCGCAGCGAACTGAAAGGCTTCATACAGCGATAGGCGACCATCGCGATTGCCGGAGACTTCAAAATCGGCGCGACCGGAGAGCGCATCGAGAAGTTGCGCGGTGAACAAACCGTGCTGGCGTGTGTCATTCTCCAGCGACATTTGCTGCGGCAGGCAACTCGAAATGATCATCATTTGACTATCGGAGCCGTTCGTTTGCGACAGTTGTCGAATGTGATTGCTGAGATCGTAGCGTAGAATCGACTTGTACTTGATATAGGCGATTTCATCATTGGCCCAGTTACGGCAAGCGTCGGTGACGATGATCTTGCTGATGTTGGCTTGCTCGCCGAGGATCGCAGTGAGTTCACTCATCGCGAGCGCATTGTGAATGGCGAGCTGATCGTTTTCCGGATTGCCCACGAGCCGGGTATCGGGAAAGCAGAGGTAACTGTCGCGCCCGACATTCAGGCCGTGACCACAGAAGACGAAGAGTAAGACATCGCCTGGCTGGCACTTCAGATTCTTGATCGCCGCCACGGCGTTGGCATAGCTGGGGATCGTGGCATCTGGCATGTCCGCCAGCAGTGTTACGCGCTCGGCAGGGACTCCTTGTCGGGTGAATTGGTCGCAAATCGCAGCAGCGTCGCGCGCGGCGTACTTGAGGTTCGCGAACTCCACGACGCCTTGTTTCGCATCGCGGGAGTAGTCGTTGATGCCAATGGCGATGACGCGCAATCGCTCTGGAGCTTCAGCGGCTTGCTGGGGGCGTTTGACGGTTTGCGCCGAGGCAACCGCAAGGCATCCGAACATAACTAACAAAGAAAGTGCGCGCATGGCAGGATCTCCTGTACGTGTGAGAATGACCGATTTGGGACTTACTCTTCGCTGGTGTATCGAAAGACTTGCGTTTGAAAGCCTTGGCTGGGATCTGCCGTTAGATTGGCGACTTGCGAAACAACTCGTTGGCTACGACCTCCTTGGACAATCGCGACTTTGCTCCCGCGATCAACTTGCTCTTTGCGGTCTTGCGTCTGATAGACAACGAAGCGGATTTCGCCGAAGTCTCGACCATAGCGATCTTGCGACGCGGAAGTTTGCGGTGCACTAGCGACTTTGAAGGCATGGAACTCGTACTCGCCTTGCTGGTGGTTGTGCGATTGCGCCAGAAAATGCATCCAGCCTCGCAAAAGTTTGGGCTGGCGATCGGCGCTGAAGAAATAGAGATTGCTTCGGAGGCATTCTTCCGGTGTCAGGCCGGCACGCTGTTCCAAGACGGTGGTGCCATCGATCAAGGGGACAAAGGCGAGCGGTTGTTGGGTCTGGTTGGTGAACTCGAATTGCAGCTCATCACCGGGGCGCACCTTAAAGACAAAGGCCCCCTGCGCATCGCGCGTAAAGTCGGTGACAGGCTGGAACTGACTGCCACTGGTCTTGCGTTGGATCGCAATCGCGAACCACGGTTTAATCTCGACCTGTTCCGGTTTCGTTGGCTTTTCCGCCACAGGCTTAGTCGGCAGCTTGCTGGTCGGCAAGTTGGCAGGTGGGGCGACCGCAGCGTCCTCGTTGCCCAGCACACTTTCGAGTTCGCGATTGACGTGGATATAGGTCGTTGTCGTGTTGAGCGATTTTCCCGAGGCGCAATCGAAGAGCGACGAAGTGAGTTGTATGCGTTTGCGGTCGCGCTCGTAGACGAAGGTCGTATCGAGGAAGTAATCCGAGGCCGATTTCTCCCACGACTTCGGTTCGTGCCGAGCGCGAATTCCGATATCGAGCAATTGCCTGGCGACTTCCTGGGGTTGCATCACCAAGTAGTCACGTCCGCGCAGTTGGAGCAGGTTTTGCGTCAAGCGGTCGGCAGCCAATTTACCTAGCAAACCGTGGCGACCGCGTAGCTCCACACTCGTTCCCTTGACCTCCAAAAACTCTCCCACCGCGACAGTTGGTGGGGCGCTGGTGGTCCAAGCGGTCGAGTGCAACATCACCAAATCGTGGGTCAGTTCGGAAAGTACTTGCATCGCTTGATGGAACGTCGTGGCACCCAGCGCGAAGACCGGCGCGTGCTGCTCGCGTTCTGCGGCCATCCAGGCTTGAGGACATTGCTGAAACAGCTTCTCTGGCGCACGCTTCAGCGGCACATTCGCTCGCCGGCAGATTTCCGCTTTCACCAAGGGCAGACTTTCTGCGACGCGAGCCTTGGAGTAGTTGAATAGTTCCGACAGCGCCAAACGTCCGTTATGATCGCTGTCGGCGGCCCCTTTTAGGCCTTGGCAGAGCCAGAAGGTGAACAGTCCGCATTTGCGACTAGGCCAGAGCAGGCTGTGTTGTTGATTGCCACAACTTGCCAAAACATGGACATTGCCGTTCTGGAAAACGCTGGCCCAAGCTTCGGCGGGTAGTTGGTTTGTTTTGGTGGGCGAGATGAGTTCGACTTCGCCAGATTGACAGCAATCGAGAATCATCACGCGCAGTGCGGCAGTGGTCTTGGCGAGCTGTTGGTGAATGAAGCTCACTTCGACCAGCGCATCGACGTTTGCTGGCAGCGCGTGACTGCCTGCGATCGTGGAACTAGGTACGAGGTAGGACTTTTTGTTATTCGTGACGCCATGACCGCAGTAGTAGAACCAGATTTCATCTTGCGGCGCTACATCCTTGAGGGTCTCTGCCAGGCAGTTGAGCAGGTTCGCCTTGGTAGGTGCACGCGGTGCTAGGTCACTCGAAAGCGGCGCGAGCAAATGCACCGTGTGTCCATCCGCCGTGGAGATGCCACAATGGACCCGGAGTGTGTCGTGCATCAATCTGGCCGAGTGAACCGCGCCGCTATCTTCCTGTTCATCAGGTACCCCGATCACAATCATGTGCTTGCGGGCCGTCTGCGCCTGGGAAATCGCGGGCACAAACAACACGGCGATGAGTAGAAAGAAGCTTAGAGATTGTAAGCGGTACATTGCGGACCTCGATTTGGAAATGGCGACGGCGATTAGATGGCAGGCGAACGAGACAACTTAGGTACGGCAGACTGGGACTCGAATTGACAGCGGACGGACGTCCATGCTTCGGCAGGCAAGGTCTTCGTTAGCTCTCGGCACAATTCGTCCACCGCCGGCGATGCGCTTTGGCGATGCAACGTTTGCAATAGCCTGGCGATTGAGAGCTCGGTCCAGACACATTTCACATTTTGATCAACCGCCACCACGAAGCATTCTTCGGGGCCAAACGGAGGCGAGAGGTACAACTCCCAACTCGCGGACTCATCGGGCACAATGCGTGGTTGGTCCGCGAGCAGCAAGTTCCCCGCATCCATGGCATTGGGTAGCAGAAGGTCGATCGAACCGTTGGCCCCGCGGCGAAACAAGAAGACGCGGCAATCGCGATTTGCCAACAGATTCACGCGTAAGGGACAATCTTCCGGGATGACTCGCGTGGGATGTTGCAACTGCAATTGCAACGTCAGCGGTGTGGCAACGGAGAGCCCTTTGAACCACATGCCAACTCCCCAAGCTGCCGCCGTGACGGCGCCGACCGCGAGCCATCGGCGGCGTGCATAATTGACATAGCGATTGGATCGAGGACGAGCGAGCGCGGTGACAATCTCGCTCAA
>JBGSHH010000238.1:0-2696 GCA_041752355.1 Pirellulaceae bacterium
ACGAAGATCCTGCTGCGTGGCCACAAATTCGACGATGCCAAAGAAGTCAAATGCTCCGATGGCAAATCGATGGCAAAGCTAATTGGCCAGGGAAATGCCGACAATCTGAACATGCAGGATGCGAAGAAAATCGGCGATCGAAAGGTCGAGATTGAGCTCATCGTGCCAGCGGACGCGCCGACGGGTGAGTTGGGACTGATCGTCGTAACAGGCAAAGGCGAAAGTGAGCCGTATCTTCTCTTCGTCGGTGGCGACTTACCCGTGATCGAGGAAAAAGAAGGCAACGATGGCTTTCGTCAGGCCCAAGCGATTGCCGTGCCTCAGATCATCAATGGCACGATTCACGCCGATCGCAACGTCGATGTTTTTGAGATCGATGGTCAAGCAAACCAAAAGCTGCATTGCGAAATAATCGCCGCGCGACGAGGCTCCAATTTGGACGCGATTCTCTCGCTTTATAATGAGCAAGGCGTATTGCAAGTTACAAATGACGACGTTGCCGACTCGACTGACGCCCAATTTGATTTCGTAGTGCCCAGTGCAGGCAAGTATTTTCTCGTGTTGCAAGATGCTCACGACCTCGGCGGTCAGGCACATCCGTACCGCTTGATCGTACGACCGAATTGAATCTGAGAAACTCGCCTTGTCGTGCGACTGGTTCCATAACTTTCGCTTGCGGAATTGACTCATGATCGTCCATCGAATCTGGCTGTTGATTGTTTGCATATGCCTGTTCGAGGCTCACAACAGTTTGGCCGAAGATGCGCAGTGGCCGGAGTTTCGCGGCCCAGGTCAACAAGGTATTGCGACTGCGAAGAATGTGCCGCTGCGCTGGAGCGAAACAGAGAATATCGCCTGGAAGACGCCACTTTCGGGGCAAGGCTGGTCATCGCCTGTGCTGGTGGCTGGGCAAGTATTGTTGACGGCGGCGGTGCCCAGAGCAGACGCACCCAACGATTTCGACTTGTGCTTGCAGTCGTACGCCACCACCGATGGCAAGCTGCAATGGCAGACTAATATCTTCGCCGAGGCGGAATCGACCGCCCCCAAAATACATAGCAAGAACAGTCACGCCAGTCCCACGCCGATCGTGTCGAATGGTCGCGTATATGTGCATTTCGGACACATGGGAACGGCATGTGTCGATCTCCAAGGCAAGATTCTGTGGCAAACCAATGAAGTGAAGTACGCGCCCGTGCATGGCAACGGCGGCTCGCCAGCTCTGGTGGGCGACAAGCTCATCTTCAGTTGCGATGGCGCTAGTGAACCACGCGTGGTCGCCCTCGATGCTGAAACCGGCAAACAACTCTGGTCGACTCCGCGTCCCAACGATCCGCCAAAAAAATTCGCCTTCTGCACGCCACTGGCGATTGAAGTGGCCGGCAAGACGCAAGTGATTCTACCAGCGGCCGGTTCCGTGTGCTCGTACGATCCCGCCTCGGGCGAGGAACTATGGCGCGTCAACTACGATGGTTACTCAGTGATTCCACGCCCCCTGTTTGCGAACGGTTTGGTTTACGTCAGCAGTAGTTTCGATTCGCCGCGGGTACTGGCGATCAAGCCCGATGGTCGAGGCGATGTCACAGATACGCATGTGGTGTGGACGGCCAAGAAGGGTGCCCCGCATTCGTCGTCAATGATTGTCGGTGGCGAGAATCTCTTCATGGTGAGCGATGGCGGCGTTGCGACTTGTCTCGATGCCAAGACCGGTGAGCAAATCTGGCAAGAGCGACTTGGGGGCGGCTTTTCAGCATCGCTCGTCTTGGCCGAGGATCGCTTGTACTGCCAAGACGAGAACGGAACGTGTCACGTTCTGGCGGCGGGGCGTGAGTTCAAGAAACTCAGCGAAAACAAGCTGCCCGAACGAACACTCGCCTCGTATGCCGTTGTCGACGGCACAATACTGCTGCGCGGCGATAAGCATCTATATCGGATTGGTATTCGGTAATGTGGCACGCGGTCTCGCACGTCGAAGCGATCGGCACGGGCGCACGCAAACTGTGCGAAGTCGAAGGGCACCGGTTAGCAGTGCTGCAAGTTGCCGACGAGTTTGTCGTCATAGACAACCATTGTCCTCATCGCGGCGGTCCAATTGGCGCCGGGCCCATCTCCTCCACTACCATCACCTGTCCTTGGCATGGGTTGGCATTCGACCTAACGAGCGGCGCATGCTCCGATCGTTCGGTGGACGGCTTGCGGCGTTATCCGACCAAGATCGAGGACGGCCAACTGTGGGTCGATCTGGCTCCCCTCAGGGAGGCGTCGGCCGATATCCACCGCTACCTGGTGCGGTACGGCGTGCCGGGTCATGTAGGGCGTTTTGGCTCGCTCGAGCAATTGCCTTGTTCGCGGGGCGATCGCGTCCTGGTCCAAACCGATCGCGGCCAGGAGGTGGGTGAGATACTCGTTACGGCGAGCGACCTGGCAAGCACAGACCACAAACGTCCCGCTGGCGAGTTGCTGCGAACGCTTGGCAAGAATGACGATTCGATGCTCGCTGAATTGCGGGCTCAAGCCGCCGACTTTCTCCAGCAAGCGCGCGATTTTATTGCTGCCAGCCAAGGCGACATGTTCGTTCTCGATGCCGAACTGACGTTCGACAACGGAACCTGCATTCTCTATCATGCAGGCGAGGCGACCGAGGCGTTGGGAAGATTAGCCGTCAAACTCGGTACACTGGCAGGCGGTAGGCGCGT